>NZ_KE148371.1:28614-31676 GCF_000410615.1 Novosphingobium sp. B-7
CGCCCTTATGAAAGCCTGTGGAAGGTCTTGGGCGAGCACTTTGCCGATCAACGGTTGCGCCAGCTTTTCGCGCGCTATTCCACCTATTGCGGCTCCTCGCCCCTTGCCACGCCGGCCACGCTGATGCTGATCGCCCATGTCGAGGCGCAGGGCGTGTGGCTGATCGATGGCGGCATCAGCGCGCTGGCTCAAGCGCTGATGAACCTGGCGCAGCGCCATGGCGCGCAGTTCCGTTTTGGCACCGGGGCGGCCATGCTGGAAACGCACAATGGCCGCGCCTCGGGTGTGGTGCTTGCCAATGGCGAGCATGTGCCAGCCGATGCCGTGATCACCAATGCCGATCCCGAAGCGCTTGCTGCCGGGCGCCTCGGCCCGATCGGCGCCATGGCGGTCAGCAGTCATGGCGCGCGCCACCGCTCGCTTTCGGCCATGGTCTGGCTCGCCCATGCCAAAACCAGCGGCTTTGCGCTGCAACGGCACAACGTGCTGTTCTCGCCCGATTACCCGCGCGAGTTCAGCGATATTCGCGGCGGCCGCCCGCCCACCGATCCCAGCGTCTATGTCTGCGCGCAGGACCGCGATGGCGACAATCCGCAAGCCGGCGGGCGCGAGCGCCTGCAGATCATCGTCAATGCCCCGGCCAACGGCGACAGCCACGCCTATAGCGAAAAGGAGAGGGACCAATGCACCTTGGCCATGCGCAAGACGCTGCAGCGCTGCGGGCTGGAGCTGGAAACGGATTGTCCCCGCATCCTGCTGACGCCGAACGAGTTCGAGACCTTTTTGCCCTCGACCGGCGGAGCGATCTATGGACGGGCCTCGCACGGCTGGGCGGCGTCATTCCTGCGGCAGGGCACGCGGACCCGGATCCCTGGGCTCTATTGCGCGGGTGGAAGCACCCACCCCGGAGCGGGGGTGCCGATGGCCGCCTTGTCGGCACGGCTGGCGAGCCGGGCAGTGCTGCAAGACCTCGCTTCGATGCGGCGATTCCACCCGGTGGCTATGGCTGGTGGTATGTCGATGCCATCAGCCAGTGCGGGCGCCACGGGCTGACGATCATCGCCTTCATCGGCAGCGTGTTTTCCCCTTATTACAAGAAAAGTGGCCGGGGCACGCCCTTGGATCACTGCGCGCTCAACGTCGCGCTCTATGGCCCCGGCGCGCGCTGGACAATGACCGAGCGCGGGCGCGGCGCGGTGCGGCGCAACGCCGATTGCCTGCAGATCGGCCCCAGTGCCATGCGCTGGACCGGCGACGCGCTGGAAATCGAGATCGAGGAAATGGACAAGCGCGTCGGCGTGCCCTGGCAGCGCCGCGTGGCCGGGCGTGTGCGCGTCATTCCCGAGGCGATGAACGCCAAGGCCTTTGCGCTCGACCCACAAGGGCGGCACCGCTGGCACTGCCTTGCCCCGCGCGCGCGGATCGAAGTGACGATGCAGCAGCCCGGGCTGGCCTGGCAGGGCAGCGCCTATCTCGATTCCAACTTCGGCAGTGAGGCACTGGAACAGGGTTTTCGCGTCTGGCACTGGTCACGCGCGCATGGCCGCCACGGCTCTTTCGTATTCTACGAAGGCATCCGCCGCGACGGCCGCCCCTTTGCCAGCGCCCTGCGCTTTGCCGCCGATGGCACCCCGCACGAAGAGGCCGAACTGCCACCCGTGGCGCCCCTGCCCAACACGCTATGGCAAATGGAACGCAAGACCCGCGCCGATCGCGGCCACGCCAGCGTGGTGCGCACCTGGGAAGACGCCCCGTTCTATTCCCGCTCCACCCTGCGCTCCACCCTGCTGGGCGAACCAGTCGTCTCGGTCCAGGAAAGCCTCGACATGGATCGCTTCTCCTCGCCGATCGTGCAATTCATGCTGCCCTATCGCATTCCACGGGTGGAATAGGCCAGGGTTACACATAGCTCTTCGTCACCCCGGACTTGATCCGGGGTCCAGCTGTTCTCTTCTGACGCAACGCGCGCACGTCTACGACGGGCAGTGCCGAACATAATTTGGTTCGCGCAGAGGCGCAGAGGCGCGGAGATTCAGATTTTCTCGGCGCCTCTGCGCCTCTGCGCGAAATCTTTGCTCAAACAGCCGGCGGCGCCCCATCATCGCTGGCATCCGCCCGCTCCTGCTCGGCCTTGCGCGCACGGTCATGGCGGATTTCGCGGTTGACTGACCACAGCTGCCACACGCCAAAACCGATGGCGATCGCGGCGGTAAAGACGATTTCCACCCAGCCGAAATGTTGGCTCCATCCACTCATCCCACGGTCTCCCGCTGTTGCCGGGCATGGGCGTGGATCAAGGCCGCGACCAGGTCGGGCCACTCCTCATGCGCCAGATGGCCCAGCCCAGGCAGTACCTCCAGCCGTGCATGGGGCAGCAGGGCGGCGGCCTTTTCCACCGAGGCCAGCGGCACGGCCACGTCGCCGCGCGCATGCACAAGCTGCACCGGCGCGGTAATCGCCGGCAAAGTGCGACTCAGGGTATCGAGATCCCAGCTGGCCATCATTTCCATCGCCCCGCCGCAATGGCCGGCATTGCCGAGCAGCGCGGCATAGCAGCGCAGGCCCTGGGCATCGAGGGCAGAGCCGGTGGCGCGGCGCAGAAAGCGTTCCGGCTCTCCCGGCAGGCGGGCAATCCCCGCCAGCATGCGTGGCACCAGCGGGTTGACAAACAGCATCCGCGCCAGCGAGGGAAACAGCTGCGCCGCCAGGCCCGGAAAGGGCATCAGCGCGGGGTTGAGGCCCACCACCGGCACGTCATCCCCCCGCCCGTGCACCAGTTGCAGGGCGATCGCCGCGCCGGCCGAATGCCCCACCACCACCGCCGGCACCTGGCCCAGCGCGCCCAGCAGATCATCCACCGCCCGCGCCATCGCCACCAGTGTCAGCCCGCCTTGCGGGCGCCCCTGGGTAAAGCCATGGCCGGGCAGATCGGGCGCCACCACGGTATAATCGCGCGCCAGCAGCGGCATCACATCGCGCCAGCTATGCGTGGCCGCGCCGGTGCCGTGCAGCAGCAGCGCCACTGGCCCCGCGCCATCGCCCATCTGCTGTACATGCCAGGT
>NZ_APCQ01000046.1:0-18430 GCF_000410615.1 Novosphingobium sp. B-7
CCACCTCACCGCGCGGCAAGGGCGTGGGCGGCCTCGATCGCGGCGAGGGCATCGGGGCGATCGCGCTCCATCGCTTCGGCCAGGAACTGCGCAATCTGGGCGGACCGTTGCGCCACCGCCGCCTGCGCGTTTGCATCCTTGCGGCAATGGCCCGGGGTCGAATCGCGCCAGGTGCGCGCGCCGGGCAGGCGGTGGGTGAGAGCGGCGTCGGCACCAGGCAGGGCGATCCGCCGCTCTGCCACCACGGTGACCGTCCGCTCGCATCGCTCGCTGCCTTGGCGGGTGGGGGCGCTCATGCCTACGGACTTGTGCCGCGCCTGGGTCTGCGCGTGATAGGTCACATCATAGCTGTTGCCGCGATGGACCACCTGCGTGCTGGCTGGCAGCGGCTGCACCGCGTGGCAGCGGCTGCACCGCGGTGGCGGCCAGTGCCATGATCCCGAGCCAATCGATCATTCTCGCTCTCCCATTTCACATGGGGCGCCAGGCCCCTTGCAGAAGAGCTAGCGTGCATCGGCTTGCAGCGTGTTTCCCGATGGTGAGATTTTCTGGACGAGGCGCGCAAAAGATGGCGGCGGCGGCCATGAAAAAACCCCGCCGAAGCGGGGCTTTTCAAGGGTTTCCGATGGTGGGCGTAGCAAGGATTGAACTTGCGACCCCTACGATGTCAACATAGTGCTCTACCACTGAGCTATACGCCCGCACCATCGAATGTCCGTCAGCCTCTCGGCGTCGGGAGCGCCCCACTAACCGCGCCGCCGGGGCTTGGCAAGGGGGCAAATCCGGATTTTTTATGCCGCGTCGGCAAAGATGCGGTCCACTTCCATCACCAGGTCGCGCAGGTGGAAAGGCTTGGACAGCACGCGCGCCTGCGGTGCTTCGCGGTTGGCCTTGAGGGTAACGGCGGCAAAGCCGGTGATGAACATCACCTTGGTGCCCGGGCTGATTTCGCTGCAGCGCTGGGCGAGTTCGATCCCGTCCATTTCGGGCATGACGATGTCCGAGAGCAGCAGGTCGAATGTCTGGCTTTCGAGCAGGGGAACCGCGGCGGTGCCGCGATCGACGGCGACCACGCTGTAGCCGGCGTTTTCCAAGGCGCGGGCAAGGTAGGTGCGCATGGCCTCTTCGTCTTCTGCCAGCAGAATGCGGATCATGTTACCTTTCTGATTTTCCATGTCGTTTTCCAGATGCACCCGGCCCGTGCGCCACGCCGTGACCGGCGCGGGCATCCGGCCGGGGGGCTGCTATAGCGCCCGGCGGGTTAACAATCTTCGGCCAGCATCATCGGCGTGATCGATGCTGGCCGTGGCAGCAGTTTTGCCCAGATGCGCTTTTGACAGAACTGGCAAAGCATTGCAGCCAATGATGATGGATGCAAACGATCGTCCCGCAACCGATTCGTGCCACCCTGGGGCAACGCCAGGCGGCACCGACCCGGTTTCCCCGGTAATCCACAGCGAAGGCGGCACGATTCCGGGAGAGGATGGCCCGGCCTTCGTGCTGCAAAGGGCCAACCCTGCGCCGATTCCGGTGATCCTGGCCGTGCCCCATGCCGGGCGGTCCTATCCCGCCGGGGTGTTGGCGGCGATGCGCCAGCCGGCGCAGGCGGCGCGGCGGCTGGAGGATCGCCTGGTCGATCTGGTGGCACAGGCCGTGGCGCGGCACACCGGGGCGGCGCTGCTGGTGGCGCGGGCGCCGCGCGCGATGATCGATCTCAACCGCGCGCCGGATGATCTTGATCGCGAGATGATCGTGCCCGATCCGGCCATGGCGGATTTTCCGCCGCTGCCGCGCGGGCCCATGGCGGCACGCCGGGCGCATAGCGGGCTGGGGCTGGTCCCCCGCCGGCTGGTGGGGTTGGGCGAAATCTGGCGCCAGCGCACCCCGGCGGCTGAAATCCAGGCGCGCATCGCGCAAATCCATCTGCCCTATCACCAGGCCCTGGCCGACGCGCTGGCTGATCTGGCTGCACGCTGGGGGGCGGCGCTGTTGATCGACCTGCACTCGATGCCGCCGCTGCCGCGTCGCGATTCGGCCGAGGCGCCACCCACCTATGTGCTGGGCGATCGCTTTGGCGCGGCTTGTGCAGGCGGGGTGATGGGCACCGCCTTTGCCCATCTGGCCAGCTGCGGTGCGCGTGCCGCGCACAACCGGCCCTATGCCGGCGGCTATGGCCTGGAGCGCCAGGCCCGGCGCGAGGCGGGCATTCATGCCATGCAGGTGGAAATCGATCGCAGCGCTTATCTCGATGCCGCATTGGCAGAGCCGGGCGAGGGGCTGGCCGACGTGGTGGAAACGATGACCGGCATGGTGCGGGCGTTGGCGGCCGATGTTGCGGCCATGGGCCAGGCGGCGCAACGCTGGCCCCGCGCGGCGGAATAGCGACCGGCCCAAACTCCCCAAGAAAAAACCACCTGGAGACAAGCTCCAGGTGGCCAAGGTTCAGGGAGGAGGTGCACCAAGTGCACCAATCAGATCGGGCCATGAGGGGAGCGCCGACCTGATGTGATGAAGATAGGCAACACTTTCCGGCCATGCAAGGGGGTGATGCAGAAATTTATTGCATTTACCGTGAATCTTTGTTTGCTGCGCAGCCCTTTCCTGAACGGCAAATACACTTGGCGTTAAGCATGCGGCCAAGCTCGGGTGATTCCTCACAATTTGTGACACCGGCGCGCGTCAGGATGAAGACAGACTTGCGGGCAATCCACGAAAAAGCCCCCGCCGTTGCCGGCAGGGGCTTGTCTGATTCGGCGCTTTAACCCGGAGCAGGGCGGCCGGCGTACCGACCGCCCTGCTGGATCAGAGTGCGGGCACTGCCACCGGAGCGGGGGCCTTGCCCTGCTCGGCCTGGATGCCGAAGATCGTGCTCATCAGGTCGAGCGAGAAGATGTGCGCATAGAGCAGCGGCAGCAGGCCGCTCTGGGCCCAGCCGCGCAGCACGTCGCCACGGATTTCGCGCAGCTTTTCCTGATTCACCATCTGGAAGCCGCGATAGATGAACGGCTGGTCCACACCGGTCTGCTGAATGGCGACTTCGCCTTCCATCAGCAAGTTGTGCTTCTTGAGTTCATCGATGAATGCCTGCGTACGCTGGCCGGCCTGTTCGAACTGCTCGCAGAACTGCAGGGCCTGCTTGGTGGCTTCGCTCGGCTGGTCGCCGTCGAACAGCGGTTCGCCATCTTCGAATTCGCCGACCAGGCCGCTCGACGGATCGAAGCACAGCGACAGGTCGTCGCTGTCGGGCATCAGCTTGGCCAGCATGAAGGGATAGCGGCGGGCATAGGCCGGCAGATAGACCGGCTGGTCGATCTTGCCTTCTTCGTTGACGAAGACGTTGACGCCTTCGTTCAGGCCCATCAGCGCCAGCGGCACGGGATTGTCACCCGAGGCGAAGATGATGGGGAAGTGACGGGCCGCCTGCGGGAACTCTTCCACGGTCAACGGGATGGCGTGCTGGCCGATCAGCCAGGGTGCCGACTGGGCGCCGCGCGCGCGCCACGTGGCGTGGTCGCGCGTGTTAAGGGGCATGAGGTCCTGGTAGAACAGGGGCAGGTTGGCTTGCGGCGCGCTGGCCATGAACTCTCTCCGAAAACAATAACGGGCCCGTGGCCAGCACGGGCGCGCGCTGGGCATAAGGCCTCAACCCGGCAGTGACAAGCGCAAGGCCGCGCCGGACTGGGGGTTTATCGGCCAAAACGTTCCCGATTCGGTATCGGGCTGGAATCGGCCGCCCCCGGCGCGGGTGTCAGATCAGCTTGCCGGGGTTCATCAGCCCCTGCGGATCAAGCGCCTGCTTTACATGGCGCAGGATGGACAGCGCCACCGGATCGCCCAGCCGCGCCAGTTCATCGCGCTTCAACTGGCCGATGCCGTGCTCGGCCGAGATCGAGCCACCCCAGGCCGTGACCATGTCGTGGACCTGGCGGCTGATCGCCTTGCCGTCGCCCGCTTCCCAGCTGGCGCGGTCGACCCCTTGCGGGGCGATCACGTGGAAATGGATATTGCCATCGCCGAGGTGGCCAAATCCGACGGCGCGGGTGCCGGGCCACTGCGCCTCGAACTGGGGCACCGCTTCCTCGACGAAGGCGGGCATCTTTTCCACCGGCACGCTGATATCGTGCTGGACCGCCGGGCCCAGCGCGCGTTCGGCCGGCGCAATGGATTCGCGCAGGTTCCAGAATGCCTCGGCCTGGGTTTCGTTGGCAGCCATGGTGGCATCGTCGATCAGCCCGGCCTCAAACGCTTCTTCCAGCACGCGCTGGGCCAGGTCGGGCAGGCGTTCGGCACCATCGGCATCGGCGACCATTTCGATCAGCACGTGCCAGGCGTGGTCTTCGGCCAGCGGCTGGCGCGCGCCGGGCAGATAGTCGCGCACCGCGTCAAGGCTGTGCTGGGGCATCACTTCGAAGCCTTCCAGCGCCTGGCCGGCCAGACGTTCGGCCAGCAGCAACAGTTCACGCGCCTTGGGCAGGCTTTGCGTGCCGGCCCACAGCACTTCGCGCGCCGCCACGGCGGGCTCCAGCTTGAGCGTGGCGGCGGTGACCACGCCCAGCGTGCCTTCCGATCCGATCAGCAACTGCTTGAGATCGAAACCGCGGTTGTCCTTCTTGAGCGGCACCAGCTGGTTGAACACGGTGCCATCGGGCATCACCGCCTCGAGCCCCAGCACCAGCGCGCGCATCGAGCCATGGCGCAGCACCTGCGTGCCGCCGGCGTTGGTGGAGATCAACCCGCCGACCGTGGCCGAACCCTTGCCGCCCAGCGACAGCGGGAAGCGCAGGCCCTTGGCTTCGGCCGCCTCGTGCAGCACTTGCAGGATGACGCCGGCCTCGCACGTGGCGCTGCGCGTGGCGGTATCGACGCTGCGGATCGCATTCATGCGGCGCAGCGAGAGCACCACGGCGTGGCCGGTCTCATCCGGCGTGGCGCCGCCAGACATGCCACTGTTGCCGCCCTGCGGCACGATCGGCACATTGTGCGCCGCGCACAGGCGCACCAGGCCGGCTACTTCGTCGGTCGTGGCGGGCGAGGCCATGCCCAGGGCACGACCGGTAAAGCGCTGGCGCCAGTCGGTCAGCCAGGGAGAGATCGCATCGGGATCGGTGGTAAAGCCCTTCGCGCCCAACAGGGCAGCGGCGGCTTCCAGGAAAGGCGCGGTTTCCGCGCGGGGTGCAAGCGTTTCGACCATGGCCTCCGGCTACGCCGCTGCGCGCCGCGCAGCAATTCCTTTTTCATCGTGGCCGGGTTAAGGCGTTGTTCAAGCGCTGGCTGCAAGGCACAGTGCCTGCCTCTTGGAGGCTTGTCGGTTCGGGCCAGGTGCCAAGGGGGGCGCTAAGGTCACGGACATGAGGGATCGTTGGTTTTTGCCGATTTGCTGATGCCTGGTCTGGTCCATCCCTTGTTGGCCATGGCGGCGCTTGCGAGCGTTGCCATCGGGCCTGACGCCGTGAGCACGGCGCCGGCTGGTGCAGTCGCTTCTGCGCCGGTCAGCCAGGCCATGCCCGCCGCCAGCCTGCCCCAGCCGCTGCGCGATGCCGCATCGGGCCCGATGAGCCAGGCTGCGCCAGACCTGCTGGATGATCCCGGCGCGCTGGCCGATGGCCTGGCCGATGAAACCTGGCGCCAGGTGCGCATCGAGCAGCGCCTGATCATCCGCATTACCCCCGGCATCATGGGCCGCGACATGCCGCCGCCACCGCCCATGCCCCAGCCCATGATGGTGCTGCGTGGGCGCCATGGCGGGGGGTGCGTGGCGCTGGGCGGGATCGCGGCGATCGCGCCGTCTTCGTCGGACAGCCAGATCGTCCTGCTGCTCAGAGACCGTCGCCAGGTTGTCGCCAGCCTGGAAAAAACCTGCAATGCCCGCGATTTCTATGTCGGTTTCTATGCCGAAAGAAGCAGTGATGGGATGCTCTGCACCGGGCGTGACGTGATCCATTCGCGTGCCGGGGCCAGTTGCATGATCACCCGCCTGCGCGAGGTGGGCCGCTGAGTGCGCAGGCACATGCGGCTTTCCTTGACTTTCCGGCAGGTTTCGGCATAGCGGGCCCGCATTGAGTGTCGGGTCGCAAGTGGCCCGTACCGGTGGCCTTGCATCCAGGGTGGCGGCACACGCACGGTGTCTCGTTGCCAGGCTGGCGGGCCATCCTGCTTTCGGAACATAACCTGCATGAAGTTCGCCGATCTCGGCCTCTCTGATGAATTGCTTAAGTCGGTCATCGACGCCGGCTATGACGAGCCGACTCCGATCCAGGCCCAGGCCATCCCCTCGGTCTTGATGATGCGCGACATCATCGGCATCGCCCAGACCGGCACCGGCAAGACGGCCGGCTTCGTGCTGCCGATGATCGACATTCTGGCCCACGGCCGGCGCCGCGCCCTGATGCCGCGCTCGCTGATTCTCGAGCCGACGCGCGAACTGGCTGCGCAGGTTGCCGAAAACTTTGAAAAGTACGGCAAGAACCACGATCTCAAGATGGCCCTGCTGATCGGCGGGGTGCAGATGGGCGATCAGGTCAAGGCCCTGCAAGACGGTGTCGACGTGCTGATCGCCACCCCTGGCCGCCTGATGGACCTGTTCGAGCGCGGCAAGATCCTGCTCACCGGCTGCGAACTGCTGGTGATCGACGAAGCCGATCGCATGCTCGACATGGGCTTCATCCCCGATATCGAATCGATCTGTTCCAAGCTGCCGTCGCAGCGCCAGACCTTGCTGTTTTCGGCCACGATGCCGCCGCCGATCAAGAAGCTGGCGGATCGCTTCCTGTCGAATCCCAAGTCGATCGAAGTGGCGCGCCCGGCCAGCACGAACATCAACATCGTGCAGCACAAGGTGAAGGTGGCCAGCCGTGCCAAGCGCGAGGCGCTGCGCCACCTGCTGCGCACCGACAACGTGAGCACCGCGATCGTCTTCTGCAACCGCAAGACGACCGTGCGCGAACTGGCCAAGAGCCTAAAGAGCCATGGCTTTTCCGCGGGAGAAATCCATGGGGACATGGATCAGTCGGCGCGCAACGCCGAACTGCAGAAGTTCAAGGACGGCGTGATCAACATCCTCGTGGCGTCTGATGTCGCCGCACGCGGGCTTGACGTGAAGGGGGTGAGCCATGTGTTCAACTTCGACACGCCGTGGCACCCGGACGATTACGTGCACCGCATCGGCCGCACCGGCCGTGGCGGCGCCACTGGCCGTGCGTTCACGCTGGTCAGCCCGGAAGACGCCGAAGCGATCGACAATGTCGAAAAACTGACTGGTGGCGCGATTCCGGTGATGACGCTGGATATCGGTGCCGCCGCAGAAGCGGACGAGCGCCCGGCGCGCAAGAGCCGCGACAAGGCCGAAAAGCCGCAGCGCGCGCCCAAGGCGGAAAAGGCCGCTTCCGAAAAGCCCACCCGCCGCAAGAAGGACGCTGCCCCGGCGGCAGAGGACACCCCGGCGCACACCGAAAGCGCCCGGGAAGAGCCCCGTCGTGATGCCCCCCGTCGTGATGATAATCGCCGCGACGACTATCGCCGCGACGATTACCGGGCTGACGCTGGCCGTAGCGATTCCGGCCGCCAGGGCGATCGTCGCCGCGAATACCGCAGCGAGCCGCCCAGCCCGCCGGGCGAATGGAACGGCCCGATCCCCAACTTCCTGCACGTTTCCGCGCTTTGAGCCAGGTCGCGCCGGCTTGATCCGGCGCGTACTGGCCCCAGCGGCCTGGGCCTTTGGGGCAAAGAAGCGAAATATCGCGGCATTTCATCAAGCTGTCACGTAATCCGGGATGAAGGGGCACAACCCCTTCCTGCCAGGACCAACGCCATGCAGTTTCACCGCCGCCAGATCATCAAGACCGCCATGTTCGGCACGGGCGCCTTGCTCCTGCCCGATTGGGTGCGCGCCGCCGACCTGTTGGGCGCGCGCGGGTTTACCCATGGCGTCGCCAGTGGCGAGCCCGGCGCGCACGAGATCCTGCTGTGGACACGCTATGTGCCCACCGACGGCGGCGTGGCGGATGTGGCGGTAGAGCTTTCCGAGACTCCCGAATTTGCCCGCGCGATGGCCGCCGGCACGATGCAGACCGGCCCGTGGCGGGATCACACCGTCAAGATCGTCGCCACTGGCCTCACCCCGGCACGGACCTATTACTATCGTTTCATCGCGCCCGATGGCAGCAAATCGCCAGTCGGCCGTACCCGCACGCTGCCGGCCGATGGCCAGCAGCCGTGGCGCGCTGCAGTGTTTTCCTGTTCCAACATGCCGTTCGGCTGGTTCAATGCCTATGCCCACGCCGCGCGCAACGATGCGTTCGATTGCACCATTCACCTGGGCGACTATTTCTATGAATACGCGCCCGGCCACTATCCGCTGCCCAAGGATAGCCTGGCCGGACGCACCGTGCTGCCCGATGCCAACACGGTGCATGTGGCCGATTATCGCCTGCGCTATGCCAGCTATCGCGCCGATCCCGATCTTCAGGCGCTGCACGCCCGCTTTCCGATGATCGCGCAGTGGGACGATCACGAAAGCGCCAATGACAGCTGGGCCGGCGGCGCGCAGCACCACGACCCCGCCACCGAAGGCGATTGGAACGTGCGCAAGGACGCCGCGATGCAGGTCTATCGCGAATGGATGCCGGTGAGCGAGGCGCCGTGGAAGGCCTATGACATCGGCGGCCTGGCCACGCTGTTCCGCACCGAAACCCGCCTGCTCGGCCGCACCCAGCAGCCCGATGTGGCGCCGCTGTTCCAGGCGGCCGATCCCATCGCCGCGCTCAAGGCATTCCGCGATGGCGCCTGGCAGGACCCGGCCGCCACGATGATGGGCAGCGAGCAGGAAGCCTGGCTGGCCAGCGCGATGCAGGCCTCGGTCAAGAGCGGGCGGCCCTGGCAGATCGTGGGCTTTGGCACGATCATGGGCGAAACGGTGATGCCGGCCACGGCGCAGGATTGGGTGCGCGGCCAGTCGGAACAGGCCGCCCGCTATGTCGGCAGCGGGATCATGGCGGCCAAGCTGGGCCTGCCGTTCAATTACGACAACTGGGGCGGCTATCCGGCGGCGCGTGCCCGCTTCCTGCGCAGCGTGCAGGCGATGGGCGGCAACACCGTGGTGATCTCGGGCGATAGCCACAACGCCTGGGCCTATAACCTGCGCCAGGATGGCCAGGCCACGGCAGTGGAATTTGCCGGGCATTCGGTAACCTCGCCCGGCTTCGAACACGATGTCGGCGTGGCGCCGCAAACAGTGGCAGCGGGCCTGGTAGCGGCCAATCCCGAACTGGCGTGGTGCGATACGGCGCAGCGCGGCTACATGGCGCTGACTGTCACGCCGCAGGCAGTAACCAACGAATGGGTGATGATGGACACGATCGACCAGCGCAACGCGGCCGGCCGGGTGGGCCATCGCGCCACCGTGCGGCCGGGCCGCCACGCGATGGACGCGTGATCACCGCCTGATCTGCTTGGGCATCAGAAACACGACATAGCCCTTGAACTGCGGCTCTCGGGCCAGGTCAGGGGGCGGCGTCCAGGCGCCGCCCTCGGCCAGGGCCACGCGGAACGGCAGCGGGAAATGCGCCATCTTGCGGAAATAGGCATCATAGCCGGGGATCGTGGTGCGTCCCTGATAGGTTTGCACCACCACTTCATCGATCACCGGCTTGAGCCGTGCCAGCGCGGCAGGGTCGCCATTGGCACTCCAATCCATCAGGCCAGTGATCGACAGGCGCCAGGGGCGGGGCAGGTGGCTGCGCGCATCGGCCAGGAACGCGCCATAGCGATCGAGCCCCTGCGTGGCGGCATCGAAATCGATCTGCAGGCCCGCGAGATGGTTGCCGGCGGCCTGCCAGCGCTCCATGTCGGCCACGATCACCGCCCAGGTGCGTGGTGAACCAGGTGCGTGGTGAAAGGTGGAGCCGATCGATCCGCACCACCAGCCACAGCTGGGCATCGGGCAGGCGTGGCAAGCCGGCGCGCAGCCGGGTGAACCGCGCCGGGCCGGGCCGGCGGCGCACTTCGCCATCGAGCAGGTAGAGCGTGTGCGCGGTCAGGTCTGCGGCGGGCCGCACACCCGGCCAGACATAGAACGCGTCAAAGCCATGGGGATCGACCGCCGGGCCTTGCGCCTTGGCTGCCTGGGTGGCGTCGGTGGCCGCCGGGGCGGGCTGCTGCCGGTTGCAAGCCGATAGCAGGGCCAAGCCGGCCAGGATGATGGCCTGGCGCTTCACCAGTAATAGCGCAGGGACTTGGCCCAGCGGCTTTGTGGATAGCGGGCCTTGAGTTCATCGTACCAGGCCTTGCGCTGCGCCTTGGGTACTTCCTGCGCCTGCATCGCGTCATAACTGGTGGCTGGCCCGGCGCAGCCGTTATAGCCCGATGGCGAATAGCACATTACCGCGCGATAGAGCGCGTAGGCGCGCAGGTCTGGCGCGGCGGCCTTGTCGGCAATGATCGCGGTGTAGATCGCATCGCGCCACAGCGGCGTGCCGGGGAACAGATCGCGGCCACGGCCAAGCTGGTCCACCTGATCCGACGGGGCATAAAGCGCAAAGCCGTCAAAGCCATTGAGGCGATAGAATTCGCCCAGGCACACCCGCGCTGCCGCGTTCGCCGGCGTGCGCGCCAGCGTGGCGACGGTCTGCGCCAGCGGTGGGCAGGGCCAGCCATTGCTCCATTGCCCCATGGTGAACCGCTGCGCCGGCGGTGTGCCGAGGCCGCTGCCATACCACGAGGTCAGGTCTGCCTTGGGCGCCGATGGCACTAGCGCCAGATCGCGGTCCACATCGCCATAGGCGCCGCGCGTCAAGCCCTTGTAGAGCAGGGTGAAGCGGGCAACGTTGCGCTCTTCATCGGGCCGCGTGGCATCGGTGGCAGTGGCGCGCAGCATGGACGGCGCCGCCATGGTTTGCAGCATCAACTGGCGCAGCGTAGTGTCCGATACCGGAGAGGCGCTGGCCAGGGCCTGGTCGATCCGCCCGTCGCGCTGCCAGCGCAGCGCCAGGCCGAGCTGTGCCAGCTGGCCCTGCCACAGCCCCTTGGCGCCACCCAGCAACTCCCGCCAGAAGCCAGCCTCGTTGGCGTCGTGCGCCTTGGCCAGGGCCATGCCGCGCAAGACCTGGCGGCTGAACGCCAGCGGGGTATAGGAGGGCGCGCGCGCGGCATCGGGCAGCCGCGCCAGGATCGTGCGCGGCGCCTCGCCGTCATAATAGCTGCGCGTGGCATCGAGCAGGCCATAGAGATCGCCGTCCCCGGCAAAGGCTGGTGCCTGCGCCGCGAGGGTGGTGGCGGCAAGCGGCATCGGCTTTGCCGGATCGCTGGGCCGCATCGCCTTGAGATCGGCGATCGCCATGAGCAGCGGCGTCTTTTTCGCGGCCATGATCGCCTGGACGCCCTCGTCACGCTGCAACAGGGCGTTGTCGATTTCCTCGGCAAGATCGGCGGCCGCCTCGCTGCTGCCCGGCGTAGCCCGCAGCATGGCTTCATAGCGGGCGGCGAGTGCGGCGTCCTGCCCGGTCAGCCACAGCACCCGGCGGCGCAAGCCTTGTGCCGATGCGGCATAGCGCCCTTGCGGATAGGCCTTGAGATAGGCGTCAATCGCCGCGCCCGCCGCCTGGGCCTGCGCCTTGTCGACTTTGTCCAGGCCGGCAAAATCGCCGTACTTGTCGATCGCGCCGGCCACCGCGCTGCGCAGCGCGACACGGATCTTCATGTAGCTGGCGGTTTCACGCAGCCAAGGGGAGGCGCTGGTTTCCAGGGCAGCAAAGCGGCTGCGCGCGCTTGGATAATTCCCGCGATAGAAATCGTCGGCGGCAGCCAGATACTCCAGGTACTTGCCGGCCAGAACATCGGGAAACGCCGTTGCGGGCAAGGGGTCGGTGCAGCCGACCTTGGCGCGCATTGCCATCAAGGTGTCACGATAGCCCTGCGGTATATCGTCGGCCGCCATGGCCGCCGCAAAGGCATCCTGCGCCGTCTTGGGCGGGGCGCATTGGGCGGCGGTCGTGTCGCTGGCGGCCGGCTCCGGCTCGGGCGCTTGCGGCCACAGTGTTTCGCGCAGGCCCCGCCAGCTGAAGAACACGTGGCCAAGCTGCTGGTCATCCCATTCCGGCTTGGCATAGGCCAGACCCGCCTCGCTCGCCGGGGCGAGGCTGCGGATCAGCAGCAGCAGGTTGATCCGCGTATCGTTGCCGGGATTGAGCATCGCGCGGCCTTCGCAGGCATAGTCTGGCGAATCGAGCCGCCAGACCGGCGAGCACGAGCTATCCGCGCAGGCCCAGGCAACCGTTGCCGCAAGGCCGCTCGCCCCGGCCAAGGCCGCCACCCACGCCGCGCCACGCTGCCATGCCCGCATCTCTATCCCCCTGTGGCCCGATCTCAGGCTGGTTTCACGAAGCTGTCGAGCACGCGCTTTTCACCGGCGCTGTCGAACTGAATTTCCAGCTTGTTGCCTTCCTGGCTGGAAATGGTGCCATACCCGAATTTGTCGTGAAACACCCGCGCGCCCACCGCCAGATCGGCGCGTGGCTTGCTGGCAAAGCTGGCGGCGCTGCGCGTGTTTTCGGCAATCTTGCGGGGCTTGGGATCGAACATCTGCGCCGCGGCGCGCTGCCAGCCGGGGCCGCGCGTGCTGGCCTTGGCGGGGTGATTGCGCGCCACGTCGGCAAAGGGATCGCTCGCCTCGCTCCAGTTGGCCCGCCACATCGATGCCCCGCCCGACAGGGTGGTTTCCTGCTCGATATGGTCCTCGGGCAGTTCCTCGATAAAGCGCGAGGGGATGGCGCTGGTCCACTGGCCATAGATGCGGCGGTTGGCGGCATTCAGGATGGTGCAGCGCCGCCGCGCGCGGGTGATCGCCACATAGGCCAAGCGGCGCTCTTCCTCCAGGCTGGCAAGGCCGCCTTCGTCGAGCGCGCGCTGCGAGGGGAACACCCCTTCTTCCCAGCCCGGCAGGAACACCTGGTCAAACTCCAGGCCCTTGGCGGCGTGGATGGTCATGATCGTGACCTTGTCCTCGTTGGCCTGGGCCTCGTTGTCCATCACCAGGCTTACGTGTTCCAGGAAATCGCCCAGCGTCTCATACTCTTCCATGGCGCGGACGAGTTCCGACAGGTTTTCCAGCCGGCCATTGGCCTCGGCGGTCTTTTCGGCCTGAAGCGCGGCGGTATAACCGCTTTCATCCAGGATCGTGCGCGCCAGTTCGGCCGGCGACAGCGTGGCGACCTGTTCGCGCCAGCGCAGGAAATCGCGCACCAGCGCCGCCAGCGTGTTGCGCGCGCGGGCCGGCAGTTCGTCGGTATCGGTAATGTCATAGGCGGCGCGCAGCAGCGGCACCTGGTTGGCGCGGGCAAAGCGGAACAGCTTTTCCAGCGTCTTGTCGCCCAGGCCGCGCTTGGGCGTATTATAGATCCGCTCGAACGCCAGATCGTCTGATGGCTGCCCCACCAGGCGCAGATAGGCCAGCGCATCGCGGATTTCGGCGCGCTCGTAAAAGCGGAAGCCGCCAACGATGCGATAGGCGAGGCCGATCTGGATGAAGCGGTCTTCGAACTCGCGCGTCTGGAACTGCGCGCGCACCAGGATCGCCACGCGATCGAGCGGGCAGCCCTCGCGCTCGAGCCGCTCGATCTCCTCGCCCACGCGGCGCGCTTCCTCGGGCGCGTCCCACACGCCGATCACGCGCAGCTTGTCGCCGCCGTCGCGCTCGGTCCACAGCTGCTTGCCCAGCCGTTGCGCGTTTTCGGCGATCAGGCCCGATGCCGCGCCCAGGATATGCGGGGTGGAGCGATAGTTCTGCTCCAGCCGGATCACCTTGGCGCCGGGAAAATCCTTTTCAAAGCGCAGGATGTTCGCCACTTCCGCGCCGCGCCAGGAATAGATCGACTGGTCATCGTCGCCCACCACGCAGATATTCTTGCGCACTTGCGCCAAGAGCCGAAGCCACAGGTACTGCACCGCGTTGGTGTCCTGGTATTCGTCCACCATGATATAGCGGAAGCGGTCCTGCCAGCTTTCCAGCACATCGCGGTGCTGGCGGAAGATCACCAGGATATGCAGCAGCAGATCGCCGAAATCGCAGGCGTTGATGGTGCGCAGCCGGTCTTGATAGAGCCTGTAGAAATGCGCGCCACGGCCATTGGCATAGGCTTCGTTTTCCCCGGCATCGAGATCATCCGGTCCCAGCCCACGGTTCTTCCAGCGATCGATCAGCCCGGCGAGCTGCTTGGCCGGCCAGCGCTTGTCATCCACGCCTTCGGCCTGGATCAGCTGCTTGAGCAGGCGCAACTGGTCATCGGTGTCGATGATCGTGAAAGAGCTGGTCAGCCCGACGAGTTCGGCATGGCGGCGCAGCATCTTGGCCGCGATCGAATGGAACGTGCCGAGCCACGGCATCCCTTCCACTGCCGGCCCGATCAGGTGCCCCACGCGCTCGCGCATCTCGCGCGCGGCTTTGTTGGTAAAAGTCACGCACAGGATCTGCGACGGATAAGCCAGGCGCTGGCGCAGCAGATTGGCCAGGCGCGCGGTGAGCGCGGCGGTCTTGCCGGTGCCGGCACCCGCCAGCATCAGCACCGGGCCATCGGTGGTCAACACCGCCTCGCGCTGCGGCGGGTTCAGGCCTGACAGCCAATCGGGCTCGTTGCCTGCAAGGGGGCCGGAGGGAGAGTGGGGAGAAGGGGGGGCAAAGCTCGTCACGGTGGAACAAGTAGGGAACCGGGTGCGCAGGCGCAAGGCGGATTTGCCCATTCGCTACCGCCCAACGCCTCGGCCAAAGCAGCCCATTCATCTGTCATACATCAACAAAAATCACCGCTTGCCGCACACACGGGGCAAGTCGAGCGTCTGATCGACACAATATCACGTCTGGCCGAATGCGCGGAAACGAAATGACAGGATCGGGCGTAACTTGGGCAATTCGGATCTTTGGAACAGGAGAAGATCTCCATGCGAAAGATGATTTTCATCAGCGCTCTGGCGCTCTCGACCGCTTCGCTGCCCGTTGCTCTCCATGCTCAGGCAGCAGCCAGCCCGCCGGCTGCCGCAACCCCGGCTGGTCCGTTCTCGATGACGACGGAACAGAAGGGCCAGTACGACGGCTGGCCGGCCGATCTCAAGGCCAAGTATGATGCATGGCCGTCTGCCCAGCAGGAATACTTCTGGTCGCTGAATGCGGACCAGCAGAAGGGCTGGTGGGCGATGAATGACACCCAGCGCGGCCAAGTCTATGCCATGACGCCTGACCAGCGCGCCCAGATCTGGCCGTCGATTGTGGCCCAGGTTCAGGGCCGGGCGTCGGCTTCGGCATCCGCTTCGGCAGCGGGCAGCACCCCGCCGGCTCCCACCGCTGACTCGAACAGCAGTGGCATGTCGGGCGGCATGGCGGCCAACACCGCCGCAGCGCCTGCCCCGGCCCCGAGCGGCGATACCGGCATGGACAGCGCAGCGACGGCCAGCAGCAGCAGCCAGTATGCGTCCAACGCTGACGCCACGCCCAAGAAGTATCCCGTGTGCTCGCGCACGGTGACGGATAGCTGCCGCAACCGTGGCGGTGTCTGAACCAAACAAGCCCTGAAGGGTCGCAAATCTGTTGCCTTGGCAACGGGGAGGGGGCGCCGGGAAACCGGCGCCCCTTTTCGCGTCAGCGCCGCGTGTCAGGCCGCCAAATCGATTGCGCGCTTGACAAGGAAGGGGCCGGCGGGAACGTCGCGCAGATCATGACCGCGCCCTCCCATCCGCTTCGCCAGAACGCCCGCATCCTTGCCGCCAGCCTGGTTGGCACGGCGGTGGAATTCTATGATTTCTATATCTACGCGACGGCGGCGGCGCTGGTCATCGGGCAATTGTTCTTTCCGGCGCAGGCACCCGAAGCGCAAGTGCTGCTCTCGTTCATGACCTTTGGCCTGGCATTTTTTGCCCGGCCGGTTGGGGCCATCGCGTTCGGCCATTTCGGCGATCGGGTCGGGCGCAAGTCCACGCTGGTGGCCAGCCTGATGCTGATGGGCGGCTCGACGATGCTCATCGCGTTCCTGCCTACCTATGCCATGGCCGGGCCAGTGGCGCCGGCGCTCTTGTGCCTGCTGCGCTTTGGCCAGGGCTTTGGCCTGGGCGGGGAATGGGGCGGCGCTTCGCTGCTGGCGGTGGAAAACGCGCCAAAGGGATGGGAGGCACGCTTTGGTGCCGCGCCGCAATTGGGGGCGCCGCTGGGCTTCCTCTTTGCCAACGGGCTGTTCCTGATCCTGGGCATGACCTTGCCCGAAGCCGCCTTTGCCAGCTGGGGCTGGCGCGTGCCGTTCCTGGCCAGCGCGGTGCTCGTGCTCCTGGGCCTGTGGGTGCGGCTCAAGATCGGGGAAACCGCCGCGTTTCGCGCCGCGCAGGAAGCCGCGCCGCCGCCCAAG
Organism: Novosphingobium sp. B-7; assembly: GCF_000410615.1. NCBI lineage: Bacteria > Pseudomonadati > Pseudomonadota > Alphaproteobacteria > Sphingomonadales > Sphingomonadaceae > Novosphingobium > Novosphingobium sp. B-7. The sequence continues at coordinate 16,377 of NZ_APCQ01000046.1, forward strand.
GTGCCGGTGGGCCGCCTGATGGCCGATCATCCCGGCGCGGTGCTGGCCGGGATTGCCGGCGTGGTCGCCTGCTTTGCCATCTTCTATCTGGCCACCACCTTTGCCCTGTCGTTCGCCACGACCAAGCTGGGCTATGCCAAGCAGGAATTTCTGGCGGTGCAGCTGGCGGCCAATTTCTTCCTGGCGGCGGGCATCGCGCTCGCCGGCTGGTGGGCGGACAAGCGCGGGCCGGCAGCCGTGCTGCGCGTCGGCGCCGGGTTGACCGCGCTGGTCGGCCTGGTTTTCGGGGTGGGGCTGGGCTCGGGCCATCTGCCGCTGGTATTCGCCACGCTGGCACTCGCGCTGTTCGTGATGGGGCTGGTCTATGGCCCGCTCGGCGCCTGGTTGCCCACGCTCTATGCCGTGCCAGTGCGCTACACCGGGATTTCGATCGCGTTCAACGTTGGCGGGATCATCGGCGGGGGGGCGGCGCCCCTTGCCGCCCAGGCGCTGGCCCAGCGCGGCGGCACGGCCAGCGTTGGCCTGTTCCTGACGGTGGCCGGGGCGGTGACGCTGGCCGGTGTGGTGTTTGCGCCCAAGCCGGCGCGATAAAGGGCTTCGACAGGCTCAGCCCGAACGGATTTCAACAACGTGACCCGTTCGCCCTTAGCTTGTCGAAGGGCGCAAAGCGCTGACCGTCAGTCCTTGGTTTTCAGGCGCAGCAGTGTCAGGCGGGCCTTGCCCACCTTGCGTTCGCTTTCCACTTCGCAGGCCTTGATCTGCGGCACTTCGTCGGCGTGGGTTTCGAGGGAAACCCAGGTGCCTTCGCCGATCCAGCCCAGCCGCACCAGCTTGTCCACCGCCACGGCGCCGGCACCGGTGCCATAGGGCGGATCGAGCAGGATCAGGTCGAGCGGCTCCTTGACCGGGCCGAGCGACAGCACGGACGAAGCGCGCACGTCGGCCTGGCCCTGCACGCGAAAGGCGGCGAGGTTGGCGCGGATCGCGCGGATCGCCGCGGCGTCCTGTTCCACGAACAGGCAGTGGGCCGCCCCGCGTGACAGCGCTTCCAGCCCCAGGGCGCCCGATCCGGCGAACAGATCGGCCACTTTGAGGCCTTCAAAATCGCCCAGCCGGCTGGCCAGCATCGAAAACAGCGTTTCGCGCGTGCGGTCAGACGTGGGGCGGGTGGTGTCTCCGGCGGGTGCGTTCAGCTTGCGCCCGCGCCATTGCCCAGCAATGATACGCATTCGTTCAATTTTCCGATTTGGGCTGGGCGAAGTTGGTCGGGGCAGGGCTGGTCTTGAGCGTCTTGCGGAAGCGCTCGACCAGAACCTGCGGCACTTCCTCGGCTCCGCCGCGCGGCAGGTCGGCCAGCTCGAACGGGCCATAGGCGATGCGCAGCAGGCGCGAGACCTGAAGGCCCAGATGCTCGAGCACGCGGCGCACTTCGCGGTTCTTGCCTTCGGTCAGGGTCATTTCGATCCACTGGTTGCGGCCGGTGCGCCGCTCCATGTTGGCGTCGATCTGGCCATAGCGCACGCCTTCGATCTCGATGCCCTCGATCAGCTCTTCCAGGCGGTCTTGCGAGATATCGCCAAAGGTGCGGGCGCGGTAGGTGCGCGGGATGCCGGTCGCAGGCAGTTCCAGCGCGCGCTTCAATTCGCCATCGTTGGTCAGCAGCAGCAGGCCTTCGGTATTGAGGTCGAGCCGGCCCACCGGCATCACGCGCGGGGTTTCGGGGGGCAGCGCGTTGCGCAGCGCGTTGTAGATCGTGGGCCGCCCGGACGGGTCGCGCTCGGCCGTGATCAGGCCGGCCGGCTTGTGAAAGCGGAAAACGCGGGTGGGGGCGGCGGCTGCGATCAGCCGGCCATCGACACTCACGCCCTTGAGGTTCTTGAGGATCGTGGCGGGCGTGGTGACCAGTTCATCGTTGAGGCGCACGCGCCCTTCGGTGATCAGGCGCTCCACTTCGCGGCGCGAGGCAACGCCGGCGCGCGCGAGCAGCTTGGCAATGCGTTCGCCCTCGCGGCCATCTTCGCGCGGCTGGGCAGGGGTGGGCGCGGGGCGCGCCG
>NZ_KE148372.1:0-3992 GCF_000410615.1 Novosphingobium sp. B-7
CCAAGCCCGGTGCGGCTGCAGCGCCCGCCACCGCTGCTGCCCCGGCTGCGCCCGCTGCTGCAACGCCGGCTCCGGCTGCTGCACCGGCCCCTGCGGTCGTGCCCGATTTCGGCATTCCTTACGAAGCGCAGAAGCTCAACAACGTGCGCAAGACCATTGCGCGCCGCCTGACCGAAGCCAAGCAGACCATCCCGCACATCTACCTTACGGTCGACGTGCGCCTCGATGCGCTGCTCAAGCTGCGCAGCCAATTGAACGCCGCGCTCGAAGCGCAGGGCGTCAAGCTTTCGGTCAACGACCTGCTGATCAAGGCGCTGGCCAAGGCCCTGGTCCAGGTGCCCAAGTGCAACGTCAGCTTTGCCGGCGATGAGCTGCGCAGCTTCACCCGCGTCGACGTGTCGGTGGCCGTGGCCGCGCCTTCGGGCCTGATCACGCCGATCATCAAGGATGCCGGGGCCAAGTCGATCTCGGCTATCGCCACCGAGATGAAGCAACTGGCCGGCAAGGCCCGCGAAGGCAAGCTGCAGCCGCATGAATTCCAGGGCGGCACGGCCTCGCTGTCGAACCTGGGCATGTTCGGCATCAAGCAGTTCGAAGCCGTGATCAATCCGCCGCAGGGCATGATCCTGGCCGTGGGTGCCGGCGAACAGCGCCCCTATATTGTCGATGGCGCGCTGGGCGTGGCCACGGTGATGAGCGCCACCGGCAGCTTTGACCACCGCGCGATCGACGGCGCCGATGGCGCCGAACTGATGCAGGCGTTCAAGCAGATCGTCGAAAACCCCTTGGCGCTGGTGGCATGAGCGTAAGCAGCCGCGAGCCGGCCATCCGCGTCACCGCCATGCCGGCGGATTGCAACGCCTATGGCGACATTTTCGGCGGATGGCTGATGTGCCTGATGGACAATGCTGCGGGGCTGATCGCCTCGCGGCGTTGTCGCGGGCGCGCGGTCACCATCGCGCTCGACGGCATGCAGTTCCTCAATCCGGTGAAGGTGGGTGACGAGGTGTCGGTCTATGGCGAAATCGAAAAGACCGGGCGCACCTCGATGACCATCGCCATCGAGGCATGGCGCCGCGAACGCCATCGCGAGCAGTCCTCGATGGTCACCCAGGCCAAGTTCACGTTTGTTGCCGTTGACGGCACCGGCCGGCCCCGCCCGGTTGACGAATAAGGAGAATTCCAAGTGGCTGATCAATATGACGTGATCGTCCTCGGTTCGGGTCCTGGCGGCTATGTGGCGGCAATCCGCTGCGCCCAGCTGGGTCTCAAGACCGCCATTGTCGAGCGCGAGCTGCTCGGCGGCATCTGCCTCAACTGGGGCTGCATTCCCACCAAGGCGCTGCTGCGCTCGGCTGAAGTGCTCAACCACATGAAGCACGCGGCCAGCTATGGCCTAGCGGCCGACAACATCCGCGCCGATCTGGACGCGGTGGTCAAGCGTTCGCGCGGCGTGGCCAAGCAGCTCAACCAGGGCGTGACGCACCTGATGAAGAAGAACAAGATCACCGTGCACATGGGCACGGGCGTCTTGAAGAGCCCCACCAGCATCGAAGTGACCGGCGACAAGGGCACCGAAACGATTTCGGCCAAGCATGTGATCGTCGCTACTGGTGCCCGTGCGCGCGACCTGCCGTTTGCCAAGGCCGATGGCAACCGCGTGTGGACCTATCGCCATGCGATGACGCCCAAGGAACTGCCGAGCAAGCTGCTGGTCATCGGCTCGGGCGCGATCGGTATCGAGTTCGCCAGCTTCTACAACGACATGGGCGCTGACGTGACCGTGGTCGAAATGCTCGATCGCGTCGTGCCGGTGGAAGACGCCGATGTTTCGGCATTCCTCGAAAAGGCGCTGACCAAGCAGGGCATGAAGATCATGACCGGCGCGGGCGTGGAAAGCCTGGCGGTGTCGGCCAATGGCGTGAAGGCCAAGATCAAGGCCAAGGACGGCAAGGTGATCGACGGCGATTACAGCCATGTGATCGTGGCCGTCGGTATCGTGCCCAATACCGAGAACATCGGGCTTGAAGCACAGGGCGTGAAGATGGAGCGCGGCTTCATCCAGATCGACGGCTATGGCCGCACCGGCGCCAAGGGCCTGTGGGCGATCGGCGACGTGACGCCCGGGCCGTGGCTGGCGCACAAGGCCAGCCATGAAGGCGTGATCGCGGCGGAAGCCATTGCGGCCGAACTCGGCAACAAGGACGTGCATCCACACCCGATGGACCGCGCCAACATCCCCGGCTGCACCTATTGCCACCCGCAGATCGCCAGCGTCGGCCTGACCGAGGCCAAGGCCAAGGAAGCGGGCTATACCGTCAAGGCCGGCACGTTCCCGTTCATCGGCAACGGCAAGGCCATCGCGCTGGGCGAGCCGGAAGGCTTCGTCAAGACGGTGTTCGATGCCAAGACCGGCGAACTGCTAGGCGCGCACATGATCGGCGCCGAAGTGACCGAAATGATCCAGGGCTTTGTCGTGGGCAAGACGCTGGAAACCACCGAGGCCGAACTGATGCACACGGTGTTCCCGCACCCGACCATCAGCGAATCCATGCATGAATCGGTGCTCGCCGCCTACGGCCGCGCCCTGCATATCTAAGGCAAACGGCCTTCCTCCCGCGTGCGGGAGGGAGGCCTATCTACTCCCCTCCCGCACGCGGGAGGGGTTGGGGGAGGGCATGTTGCACCCCAACCGCCCAGGCTCTTGCCAAACCTCCACCAATCCCCCACGGCCCCAGGCATGACGCACGATGTGATCATCCTGGGCGCCGGGGCGGCTGGCCTGTTCTGCGCGGCCACGGCGGCTGCGCGCGGGCGCCGCGTGGTGGTGCTCGATCACGCCGAAAAGCCGGGCAAGAAAATCCTGATTTCCGGCGGCGGCCGCTGCAATTTCACCAATCTGCACACCGCGCCCGATCGCTATCTGTCCGAAAATCCGCATTTCGCGCGCTCCGCGCTCAGCCGGTTTACCCCGGGCGATTTCATTGCCCTGGTCGATGCCCACGGCATCGCCTGGCATGAAAAGACGCTGGGGCAGTTGTTCTGCGATGGCTCTGCCCGCCAGATCGTGGATATGCTGATGGACCAGTGCGCCGCCGCTGGCGCGCAGGTGCGCTGCAACAGCCCGATCACCGCGGTGCGCCACGCCGATGGCCTGTTCCATGTCAGCGCGGGGGAAAGCGCATTTGCCGCCCCGTCGCTGGTCATCGCCACCGGCGGCCCGGCCATTCCCAAGATCGGCGCCACCGGCTTTGCCTATGACCTGGCGCGGCAATTCGGCCTAAAGGTGGTGCAACCGCGCCCCGCGCTGGTGCCGCTCACCCTGCCGGCCGAGGCTGCCTTGTTCCGTGAACTGTCGGGCATTGCGGCCCCGGTCGAGGCCACGTGCGGCAAGGCGCGTTTTGCCGAAGCGGCGCTGTTCACCCATCGCGGGCTGTCCGGCCCGGCGATCCTCCAGGTGTCCTCATACTGGAAGCGCGGCGAGGCGGTGCGCATCGATTTCCTGCCCGGCCGCACGGGCGATTGGCTGCTCGATGCCAAGCGCCAGCGCCCGCGCGCGGGCATGCGCAGCGTGCTGGGCGAAGCGCTGCCCGAGCGCCTGGCCACCGCCCTGGCCGACCAGCTTGGCCTGGCGGCCGAAATGGGCAACCTGCCCGACAAGGCGTTGCGCGCCGCGCAGGCGCGCCTGCATGCCTGGGATTTCATGCCCGATGGCAGCGAAGGCTTTGCCAAGGCCGAAGTGACCGCCGGCGGTATCAGCACGGCCGAACTGTCGCAGCGCACGATGGAAGCGCGCAAGGTTCCGGGTCTTTATGCCATTGGCGAGGCGGTGGACGTGACCGGCTGGCTGGGCGGGGATAACTTCCAGTGGGCCTGGGCGAGCGCGCACGCGGCCGGCATGGCCGCCTGATCGGGGAAATACCTAGGGAAACGCGGGTTGAACCGGCAGAAACCTGCCGGATAACGGCGGGGGAAAGCCCATTGGGGGGAAG
>NZ_KE148372.1:4002-25511 GCF_000410615.1 Novosphingobium sp. B-7
GTGCAAGCACGTGCCCTTAAACATACCCGCTGTTGATGGTCTATGTGGCCTGTTCGCCATGGAAAGCCCGCCAGCCGGGCATTGTGCGATCAAGGACCACAGCCCATGCCCAGCTATACCGATGCGTCGGTCGTTTCGACCTATGCGCTCACCGGCAACAAATACTTTGACGCCTTGCTCTATTCCAAGGCCATGTTCCGCTCCAAGTGGTCGACCATTGCCGATGGCAAGACGGCGATCACCTACAGCTTCCCGTGGCTCGATGGCGTCGCCAGCAAGTTTGCCAATGGCTATGGCAGCGAACCGGGCGCGGCCACCCATGGCGCCATGCCCAGCGCGCAGATCGCCAACATCAAGGCGGCGTTCCAGGCGTGGTCCGATGTGGCCAACATCACCTTTACCCAGGTGAGCGAGACCGACAGCGGCACCGTCGGCGATATCCGCGTCGCGCAATCGTCCAGCGTGAGCGGGCAATACTGGGGCTATTGCAAGCTGGTATCCAATGGCGCGGCCAATGCCCATGGCGATATCTGGATTTCGCCCAATTATGGCAACGGCTCGTTTGCCGTGGGCACCTATAACTACATGGCGATGATGCACGAGGTCGGCCACGCCCTGGGCCTCGATCACCCGTTTGAAGGCAATAAGATGCCCTCGGGCTTTGACGTGCGCAATTACACGATCATGTCCTACACCGATCCCAAGGGGGTGTGGTGGGTGAACAGTGGCACGGGGCAGACCGAATACCTCATCAAGTCGCCGATGGTCTATGACATCGCCGCGATCCAGGCGATCTATGGCGCCAACACCGGCTTTCACGCCGGCGATGACACCTACAGCTACTCCGCCACGGCACCGTTCTTCGCCGCAATCTGGGACGGCGGCGGCAATGACACGATCGATGTCAGCGCCTTTTCCAAGGGGTGCCGCGTCGATCTGCACGCCGGTGCCTATTCTACCCTGGTGTTCGACAACCTGCAGACGCTGAACAACAATCTGGGCATTGCCTTCAACTGCACGATCGAAAATGCCACGGGCGGCAGCGGGGCCGACAAACTCGTCGGCAACGATATCGCCAATGTGCTGTTCGGCCGCGACGGCGACGATACGCTGACAGGCAATGGCGGTAACGACACGCTCAACGGCGGCGCGGGCAAGGACGTGCTGCTGGGCGGCAACGATGCCGATACGCTGATCGGCGGGGCAGGGCAGGACACGCTGACCGGGGGCGCCGGCGCGGACGCTTTCGTTTTTACCGCCATTTCCGATTTTGCCGGGCAAGACCTAGCCAGTTGCGATGCGATCACCGATTTCAGCAAGACGCAGAAAGACGTGATCAAGCTCAACCAGATCGATGCGATCAGCACCAACGCCAATGCCGATGATCCCTTCACTTTCATCGGCACCGCCAATTTCCACAAGGTGGCGGGCGAATTGCGCTATATGTACAGCGGCGGGGCCACGGTGATCCAGGGTGACGTCAACGGCGATGGCGTGGCTGATTTCTGGCTGAAAGCGGCGGGCAAGATCGCCTTTGCCGCCACTGATTTCGTGCTCTAGCCTGGGCGCCTTGCCAGGGGGAGGCGCGCTCACGCCTCCACTTTGAACCTGTCGTCCGTCCCGTAACGCGGCAGGCTTGCCTACCAAGGCAGGCCTTCAACCGTTCGGGAATGCACGCGTGGCCACCTATACCCAGGCATCGCCGGTCAAGACCTATTCGCTGACCGCCGATGCGCGGTTCAATGCCTTGCTTCAGGCCGATCCCGCCTATCGCCTGGCGTGGTCCACCGTTTCGGCCGGCAAGACGGTGGTCAGCTACAGCTTCATCTGGGGCGGCGGCGTCGCCTCGGCCTTTGCCAGTGGCTATGGCACCGAAATGACCGCAGCCACAGTCGGCGCCTTGCCGTCTGGTGACTATGCCAATGTCGCCCTGGCGTTTGCGCAATGGGCCAATGTCGCCAACCTTTCGTTCAAGCAGGTGGCCGAAACCGCCGGTGGCACGGTGGGAGACATTCGCCTGGGCCTGTCCTCGCGCGTGGGCGATGCCTGGGGCTATACCAAGGCCACGGCTGGCGGCCTGGCCAATAGCCACGGCGATATCTGGATCAACCCGCTCTATGGGCGCGATTCCTACGCGGTGAACACCTACAATTTCACCGCTCTGATGCACGAAATCGGCCACGCCCTGGGCCTGGCGCATCCATCCGAAGGCTTCATCATCCCCACCGGGTATGATTATCGCAACTACACGATCATGTCCTACAACGATCCCTATGGGGTCTATGCCTATAACCCGGCCAAGGAAGACTTCGACTATATCATCCAGACGCCGATGGTTTACGATATCGCCGCGATCCAGGCGATCTATGGCGCCAACATGAGCTATCATGCCGGCGACAACACCTATGCCTATTCGCCCGGCAGCCCATTTTACGCCACGATCTGGGATGCCGGCGGCAAGGATCTGATCGACCTGCGCACGTTCAAGCTGGATTGCTGGGTCGATCTCCACCCTGGCGCCTATTCCACGCTGGGGTTCACCAATGTCAGCGTGTCCAACAACCTCGGCATCGCCTACAACGTGACGATCGAGGATTGCTATGGCGGCGCCGGCAACGACACGCTGGTGGGCAACGAGGCGAACAACGCGCTCTATGGCAACGCCGGCAACGACCGGCTCTATGGCTATGGCGGGAATGACAAGCTTTCGGGCGGCAAGGGCGATGACATTCTCTCGGGCGGCGATGGCAACGACACGTTCCTGGCCGGCGATGACCTGGGCAATGATCGCTATGTCGGCGGCCCCGGCCTCGATCTTGTCACCTATGCCGGCGCGACGGCGGGCGTCACCGTCAACCTGGCCACGAGCGTGGGCGATGGCACGGCGGCGGGCCTGGGCAAGGACACGATCTCGGGCGTGGAGCGCGTTACCGGCTCTGCCCACAATGATACCCTGCTGGGCGATGCCAACGACAACATCCTGTCGGGCAATGGCGGCAACGATACGATCAACGGCATGGCCGGCGCCGATACCTTGCGCGGCGGATCGGGCCAGGACCGGCTCACCGGCGGCAGCGGCGCCGATCGCTTCGTGTTTGAGCGGGTGATCGAATTTGCCGGAAGCACAGCCACCACGTGTGACGTGATCACCGATTTCAAGCATGCGGACGGCGATCTGATCGTGTTGACGCCGATTGACGCGAACAGCCTGACCAGCGCCGACGATGCCTTTGCGTTCATCGGCACGGCCGCCTTCCACCATGTGGCGGGCGAGTTGCGCTATGCTATCACCGGCGGCAACACCCTGGTTCAGGGGGACATCAACGGCGATGGCCTGGCTGATTTCACGCTGCTGCTGCAAGGCAGCCTGTCGTTGGTAAAGGGCGATTTCCTGCTCTGAACGGCTACGCACTTTCCGCAGGGGCGCCCAACGGTTTGTTGGCCATGGCAGGTCTAAGCCGGCCAAAATGCCGGAGACGACCATGTTCGGATTGCGCAAAGTCTTTGGGAGCCCTGCAACGCCCACGCCACTGCCCACCTTGGCGGCGTGGGATCAAGACGTGCCGCCTGTCGAGAGTTTTGTCCCGCTGGCGCAGCCGTCGATGCGTGTGGTGCGCAGCAACAGCATGCTGCACGGGCTGGGCCACGAAACCTTCCGCTTTGGCGATGTCGCGGCAGCGCTGGTCATGGCCTATGTGTCCCCGCACGTCGATTTCGAAACGGTGGTGCAGCGTTTGCGTCCGTTGTGCGCGCCGGCGCGCGTGGTGGCGGTCACCACGGCGGGCGAGCTGTGCGGCGATGGCCAGGGGCCGCTCTATTGCCCCGCCGATGGCGCGTGGGACAGAGTGGTGGTGCAGGTCTTCGGGCCAGACCTGTTTGCCGCTACCAGCATCCATGCCGTTCCCCTGGCCAACGAGGATATCCGCGCCGGCAAGCCGGCCAAGGCGCAGGAACGCCGCGTTGACGAGATCGCCGATCACCTCTCGCGCCTGTCTGTGTCCTTCCCGGTACGGCACCATGATACGCTGGCACTCACCCTGATCGACGGGCTTTCCGCCAGCGAGAACTTCTTCATGGAGGCGGTCTATCGCTGCGGCCGCTTCCCATGCGTGTTCATCGGTGGATCGGCTGGCGGCAAGCTGGATTTCCAGGCGACCTGGCTGTTCGATGGCGAACGCTTCTTGCAGGACCATGCGGTGATCGTCTTTGCCAAGATGCGCGACGATGCGCGCTTCGGCATCTTCAAGACGCAGAACTTCGTCGATACCGGGCGCAGCGTGATCATCATGGAAGCTTCGGCCGAAACCCGCTGCGTCACTTCGGTGGTGGAGCCCGGCTCGGTGGAGATCGTGCCGGTGGTCGATGCGCTCAGCGCCATGATGGGGTGCCAGCCGCACGATCTGGAACAGCGCCTGCAAGGGCACACGTTTGCCATCCGCCTGAACGACCAGCTGTTCGTGCGCTCCATCGCCAGCATCGATGTGGCGGCCGGGGCCGTGCATTTCTATTGCGACATCAACCCCGGCGATGAATTGCACCTGGTGGCCGCCACCGATTTCGCCGGGCAGACCAGGGCCGATCTGGAGGCGTTCCTGCGGGGCAAGCCGCATCCGGTGGGCGCCCTGCTCAACGACTGCATCCTGCGCCGCCTGGGCAATGGCGCGCAGCTTGGCGCGCTCGACGGGCTGTGGGGCGACGTGCCGGCGGCGGGCTTTTCCACGTTTGGCGAACTGCTGGGCATCAACGTCAACCAGACCTTGACGGCGGTGGTCTTCTTCAAGCCCGCGCCGGGCGAGGTGCTGACCGAACCGTTCGTGGAGCAGTTCCCCATCCACTATGCGCAGTTCGCGCGCTATTTCGTGGAAACGCGGCTCAACCAGCAGCGCCTGATCAACGGGCTGCGCCAGCAGTTGCTGGGCCGGCTTACCGATTTCGTGATGAAGACCGCGCGCCTCGCGCACGAGCTGGACCAGGTGGCCAGCGGAACCGAGGATGTGCGCCGAAATGTCGATGCCATGCGCACCGAGATCGAGCAGCGGCTGGCCGGCCTCGCCCACAGCGACGAGGAAGGGGTGCTCGATACCGAATTCGGCCATGTCGCCCAGGCCATGGCTCAACTGCGCGACATCGTCGAAGTGATCGACAAGATCAACATGCAGACCAACCTGCTCTCGCTCAACGCCGGGATCGAGGCGGCACGCGCTGGCGAGGCCGGGCGCGCCTTTGCCATCGTCGCCAACGAAGTGCGCAGCCTGGCCAAGATGACCCGCACCACGCTCGATCAAAGCCGCGAATCGCTGGGCCAGGTCGACAATTCGATGACCCGGCTGGGCGGCCATGTCGCGCAGACAGAGGCCAAGCTGGGCAATGCCCGCAATGGCTTTGATGTCATCACCGCCAGCCTCGGCGCGATGTTCGCCTCGTTCTCGCGCATTGGCGAATTGCTGGGCTCGGTGGAGCAAATGGCCCGCCAGCAGACCGGCATGATGAGCCAGGTGGAGCTGGAGATAGAGCGCCTGCGCCGGGTGGAGGGCCAGCAGGCGTAAGCAGTCTAGATCCGGCGCAGCGCGTCGGCCATCACATGGGCTTCATGCTGGCTGGCGATCAGCAGCGGCTGGGTGTCCTGCTCGGCCCGGCGTTCGCTTTCGGGCACCAGCGCGCGTGCGTCGCCGCTCCACTGTGCGGCAATCGCCCGCACTTCGGGCACGATCACCAGCTTGGCCACCACCAGCGATCCGGTCCACAGCGGGATCGACAGCACGAGCGAGGTGATGACGCACTTCACAGCCTTGCCGGGGTGCAGGAAGTTGATGTTCCAGGTCATGGTCAATTCCCGATTGCGCTTTCCCATCGGTCCCGGGGCAGGGGCTAACGGCTGGGGCCTGACATCGGGATGAATGACCAAATTTTCATGTTGGTTCAAAAGGTAGTCTGGGCACTGCGCCGCCAGTGGCCCTGCGGCCATGGCGGCGCAGCAATGGTTCAGGCCGCCACGTAATGCGCCGTGGTCTTGGCGGCCACTTCCTCGGCTGTCACGCCGGGCGCCAGCTCCACCAGGTGGAACGGGCTGTCGTGATCCGGGCGCTGGAACACGGCGAGGTCGGTGATCACCATGTCGACCACGTTCTTGCCGGTCAGCGGCAGGGTGCAATCAGGAATGAACTTGGAGCTGCCGTCCTTGGCGCAGTGCTCCATCACCACGATGATGCGCTTCACCCCCGCGACCAGGTCCATGGCGCCGCCCATGCCCTTGATCATCTTGCCGGGCACCATCCAGTTGGCGATATCGCCGCCCTGCGACACTTCCATCGCGCCCAGCACGGTCAGGTCGATATGCCCGCCCCGGATCATGGCAAAGCTTTGCGCGCTATCGAAATAGGCGGTCTGCGGCAGCTCGCTGATGGTCTGCTTGCCGGCGTTGATCAGGTCGGCGTCGACCTCGTCGTCGAACGGGAAGGGGCCGATGCCCAGCATCCCGTTTTCCGATTGCAGCGTCACTTCCATGCCGGCGGGAATGTGGTTGGCCACCAGCGTGGGGATGCCGATGCCCAGGTTCACATAGAACCCATCTTGAAGTTCGCGCGCCGCGCGCGCGGCCATTTCGTCACGAGTCCAGGGCATCAGGCGTTCTCCCGCGCACGGGTGGTGCGGAATTCGATCTTCTTGTCATAGGGCGCGCCCAGCACCAGCCGCTGGACATAGACGCCCGGCAGGTGGATGCCATCGGCATCGAGGCTGCCGGTCGGCACGATCTCTTCCACTTCCACCACGCAGACCTTGCCGCAGGTCGCGGCCGGCACGTTGAAATTGCGCGCCGTCTTGCGGAACACCACGTTGCCGCTCTCGTCCGCCTTCCACGCCTTGACCAGCGACAGGTCGGCAAAGATCCCGCGTTCCAGGATATAGTCCTGCCCGTCGAAATTCTTCACTTCCTTGCCCTCGGCCACCAGCGTGCCCACGCCGGTCTTGGTGTAGAAGCCGGGAATGCCTGCGCCGCCCGCGCGCATGCGCTCGGCCAGGGTGCCCTGGGGGCAGAATTCCACCTCCAGCTCGCCCGACAGATACTGGCGTTCGAATTCCTTGTTCTCGCCCACATAGGACGAGATCATCTTCTTGACCTGGCGCGTGCGCAGCAGCTTGCCGATGCCTTCGTTGTCGATGCCGGCATTGTTGCTGGCAAAGGTCAGCCCGCTCACCCCGGACTCGCGCACCGCATCCAGCAGCCGCTCAGGGATTCCGCAAAGGCCAAAGCCCCCGCAGGCGATCAGCAGGCCATCGTGCAACAGCCCGTCCAGCGCGGCTGTGGCAGAGGGATAGATCTTGTTGGCCATCGGCACCTCTCCATTGATGCCCCGTCTTACGCCAGCCAATCGATCGGAACTAGCGATACATTGTTATCTTTTATGATAAGACCTGGATATGATACCGCAGGCCCATGAAGCGCCTGGCCATCTATCACCTCGAAACCCTGCTGTGGATTGCCCGCCTGGGCACGTTCCGCGCCGCGGCAGAGCGGCTCAATACTACGCAGCCCGCCATTTCCGCCCGCGTGAAAGAGATCGAGGAGCAATTGGGCGTCGATCTGTTCCGCCGCGAAGGGCGCAACATGGTGCTCACCGCGCGCGGCCGCGCCCTGGTCGCCGATTTCGAGCCGCTGTGGGCCGGCTTCGAACGCGCGCTGTTCAAGGCGAGCGACTTTGGCGGCGCCACCGGCATCGTGCGCATCGGCACCGGCGAGATCGCCGCCGCCAGTTGCCTGCCCGCCTTCGTCGCGGCGGTGGAGCAGGACCTGCCCGGCGTGACGCTGGAGATCGAGCTCGACCTAACCGCCCGCATGCTCCAGCAACTGCTCGCCGGCACCAGCGACATGGTGTTCCTCGCCGGCCCGGTCGCCAGCCCCGGCGTGCGCACCACGCCATTGGGCAGCGTCGCGCTGGTCTGGGCGGCCAGCAAGGCCACGGCGCAGGCCGGCGGCTTCAAGCAAGCGCTGCCGGTGTGGTCGATCCCGGAACACTCACCCATCCACGGCATCATGCGCGAATCCCTCGCGCAGCACGGCATCACGCCGCCAGTCATCCGCACCTGCAACAACGTCCGCGCCTTGGTCGAAATCATCCGCCTGGGCAGCGGCGCCGCGCTGTTGCCCGAAACCATGGTGCGCGGCGAACTGGCGAGCGGGGAACTGGTGCAAGTCCTGCCATCGCCCAAGCGGCAACTGCGCTTCGAAGCGGCGATCAGGAGCGCCGAGCGCGACCCGCTGATTCTGGAGCTGTTCCGGCGGGTTGGCGGGCTCAGGATTGATTAGGGCGCGGGGGTAAATTCAGCGGCTGGGCGGCTGGCTGGGGCTGGTGGGATGCGAACGATGTGAGGCACGGCGTCAGAAGCTTGCACCGTCTATCAATCGTCGCGGCAGGTCTTTCCAAACTTCGGGGGCGAACATCCGGAGGTTCACGCCCATACGCCGATAGGCTGGGTCCGTTGCGGTCCAGTGTGTTGTGCAGCCACAGCTTGCGCAATGCCAAAGGTCGAGTGCGCAATCCCCTTGCCGATACGCTGTCCCGGTGCCTTCGATGGTCACCAAATCAGGTGAGCAATAGTACCACACTCCAGCAATGCGTCTGCATATTGAACAGTTGCACTCACTCGCATCCACCAGCGTATCGCGAAGCACGATCTGGATTCGCCCGCAATGACAGCGTCCTCGATGCTCGCTCAAGCCAGCCCTCCACCATGTTCGCGGAGCAAGTCTTGCACAGGGCGTGAATGTCCGCAAACCGGAATGGGCGTAACCGTTCATACGGGCTGGGGCACGCGACTGGGGAAGGGGGCTTCCCAACAAACCCTACCCCAACCCCTCCCGCAGGCGGCAGGCGGGCTGCAGTTCCTTGAGTCGGCTACCCCGCAGTCGCCAAAATCGCCGCGCATTGGTGGTGAGATTTCGCTGGTATTTTCCCCATGTGGCCTGCTGTATCGCGCATCAATCGCGGCCATAATGCGGCCGAAAACCGAGAATTGCCTTTCAATTTTTCGGCATCGTGTTATTAGGGTTGTGCTTACGTCGCATGCGACGGATAAATCGGCAGCTTTATGCCACCCCTTTATCCTTTTCTAGCACTACAGAAGCCGGGATGCGCCGCTGTTGGCGCATGCCCGTCAAACCATGGGATAAAGGGTTATCCATATGACGACCGGAACCGTAAAGTTTTTCAACGTCGACAAGGGCTATGGCTTCATTGCGCCCAATGACGGCGGCACCGATGCCTTCGTGCACATCTCGGCCGTGGAACGCGCCGGCATGCGCACGCTCGAAAAGGACCAGCGCGTTTCCTACGAGTTGGAAACCGATCGCCGTGGCAAGGTTTCGGCAGTCAATCTCCAGGCTGCCTGATGGATGCGGGTCGCGCGGTTGATCCAACCGCGCGACCACACCGCACCTGTCGCTACATGCCGAATTGACATTGCTGGAGGCCGAAAATGTCTGATCCGAAAAATCGTCCGTTCCTGATCAACAAGGATGCGGAAGGCAATTTCCGGCTGACCGTGCGCAGTATCCGATACAATTCGCAAGGGTATCCGTTGGTCACGGCGGCGCTGCAAGACGAACTGTTCAAGACCATGGCTGGCGCCCGCACATTCGCGCGCGACAACTTTGGCGCACAGCCGGGCGAATACGCGTCAAAGTAAAGAGCGTTGCTCGCACCGTGAAAAGGAATTGGCATGGCCAAGGGTCAAAAGAAATCCAACAAGGAAGTGCGCAAGCCCAAGGCGGCCAAGCCGCCCAAGCTTAACGCCTCCAATCCATCGACCAGGCCAGCGCCGGTCGGGATCGTCACGATCAAGCGGTAAGACCAAGCGGGCAACTGCCCTGCTTTGCCACTCTGGCCGCGCCGATGCCAACCCTCGGCGCGTCGTTGGCATGCCGGAAAATCAGCAAGATTGCCGGCATCGCCAACCGGTGGAGCCAGTTTCATGACGGATAGTCCCAGCCTCATCGACCCCCAGTTGCTCGATGCGCACGAAGCGTCTGATATTTCGGCCATCAACGGCATCGTCAGCCTGGCGAACATCCTGCGCGGCCGCAATATTCTGACCGACGCCGAGGCTTCGGCCTTGCACGAGAGCATGAGTTTGCCGCTTGGCATGGCCAAATACGCAGACAATCCATCGGTCCAGGACATTCAGCTCAACCTCGACCGCCTGTTTGCGATGGTCGTCCGCCCGGGTTGAGTCCTACCGCTCCCTGATCGCCGCCTTCAGCCCCAGATGCGCGGCAAGCGCTTTCAAGTCCCGGCCCACGCTGTCGTTGATCAGCACGGCATGGCGGTCTTCCACTTCCATCACAAGTACCTCGCCTTCGCGGCGCAGCGTGCTGCCGTTGAGCGCGGAGGGCGCGCCCACGGTGAACCGCCGGCATAGGCGGGTGGCAAGGCCCCAGGCCTGGGCTTCGCGCAGCGAGGCGGGGGTGGCGAGGAGGTTGAGGTCTTCGGGCAGCGTCAGCTTGCCGGTATTGGCGATCATGGCCGCGGCAAGCATCGCGCGATCGCGCGCGGTGGCGCCGATCCAGCGTTTGCGCAGGCCCCATTCGTGCGCCAGGTCGCCGCGCAGGTTGGGCTCCACCGTGGCCGAGGCCATGCACAGCATCGTCGCGGCCAGGCGCAGGCGTTCGCGCCGGTCGGGCCCGTCGGTCTGCACCACGCCGGCGGTCCAGCCGGCCACCATGCTGGCGGTGTTGGGTGAAATGCCATGTTCCTGGGCAAAGGCAGAGGCGCCGGCGACCAGCGGTTCCTGCCCGCGCACGGCATCGGGCATCGCTTCCCACAGCACGCCTTCGCGCAGGCCCCAAGCCGAAAATACCAGCCGTTCAGGCTTTAGCCGGGCGATCAGCACGGCGAGCAGCGCGGCAGTATCGGGCAGGCTGGCAAGGCGCCCGCCGGAAACCCCCGCGATCGGCGCAACAGCCTCTCCCTTGCGCCGCGCCAGGGCCTTGGCCAGCTTGAGCGCCAGGGCAGGATCGGCGACATAGCCATGCGGATCATCGATCGGAAAGCGCGTTTCCACCATCATGTGGCGGGCAAAGGCGCGCAGCGAGCCGCCGACGAGATAGAGCGTCTGCCCCGGCGTGGCTTTCCATTCCGCCTTGGCCAGCGCCTTGGTGATCTTCTGCCCGAAAGCGCGCTGCCCTTCGGCGCGCAGCGCGGGCAGGCGCAGCGTGCCCAGCGGCAGGCTGACCCCGTGGGTGCAGCGCTGCCCGTCCACATCCACCAGTTCCAGGCTGCCACCGCCCAGATCGCCCACCACGCCCTTGGCCTTGGGAAAGGCGCCCAGCACGCCATGCGCGCTGGTGATCGCCTCTTCCTCGCCCGAGAGCAGGCGCGGGGAAAAGCCCAGCTTGGCGATGGCATCGAGGAAGGCGGCGCCATTGCGCGCGTCGCGGCTGGCGGCGGTGGCCACCACGTCGAGTTCGGTCACCCCCTGCAGTGCCAGGATCGCCTTGAACCGGGCGAGCGAGGCCAATGCCAGGGCCATGGCCTTGGGCGAAAGATCACCGCTTTCCGCAACGCCCTTGCCCAGGCGCGCGGTCACTTTCTCGTTGTGCAGCACCTTGGGCGCGCGCAGCGGCTGGCCATAGATGACCAGGCGCACGGTGTTGGAGCCGATATCGATAATGGCGCGCTTGGGCGCTTCTTTGCCACGGGACAGGCCAAATGCCATCGCGCCGTCAATCGACCGTTGCGCCACCGCGCCGCAGCGCCAGCTTGGGTACCTTGCGCCCCTTGGTAAGGGCCGCGCCGCGGCCCGAAAGCGAAGGATTGGTCATGAAATAGCGGTGCACATTGAACGGTTTCTCGCCCGCGTCGGATCGACACGAAACCCGCTGATAATCGCCATCGGCGTGCAAAGTCCAGCTTTGCTCGGTATCGATGAGGTTGGCCAGCATTACTTGGTCCAGGATCTGGTCGTGCACCGTGCGGTTGCGGATCGGCACCAGCACTTCCACCCGGCGATCCAGATTGCGGCTCATCCCGTCGGCCGAGGAGATGAACACCCGCGCGCGCCGGTTGGGCAGGGCGCCGCCGTTGCCGAACGCCCAGATGCGGCTGTGCTCCAGAAAGCGGCCGATGATCGATTTCACCGTGATCCGTTCCGAAAGCCCGGGCACGCCGGGCCGCAGGCAGCAGATGCCGCGCACCACCAGCGAAATGTCCACGCCAGCCTGCGCTGCGGCATAGAGCCGCTCGATCAGGCGGCTGTCGGTCAGCGCATTGAGCTTGGCCCAGATCGCGGCGCGCTTGCCTGCGCGGGCAAAGGCGATCTCGCGCTCGATGCAATCATACAGCGTGCGGCGCAGGCCGATCGGCGAGATCGAAAGAAACTCGGTGTTCTTGGGCTCGACATAGCCGGTGATGAAATTGAACAGCTGCCCGGCATCGCGCCCCGCCTTGGGGTCGGCGGTAAAGAACGACAGGTCGGTATAGATGCGTGCGGTCACCGGGTGATAGTTGCCGGTGCCAAAGTGGCAATAAGTGCGATAGCCATCGCCCTCGCGCCGCACCACCATCGAAACCTTGGCATGCGTCTTCCAGTCGACGAAGCCGTAGATCACCTGGACCCCGGCGCGCTCCAACTGGCTCGCCCAGTGCAGGTTCTGCTCCTCGTCAAACCGCGCCTTGAGTTCGACCACGGCCGTGACCGACTTGCCCGCCTCGGCCGCCGCGATCAGCGCGGCGATCACTGCCGATTGCTTGCCGGCGCGATAAAGCGTCTGCTTGATCGCCACCACATCGGGATCTTCGGCGGCCTGGCGCAGGAAATCGACCACCACGTCGAAACTTTCGAACGGGTGGTGGATCACCAGATCCTTTTCGCGGATCGCGGCAAAGCAATCGCCATCGTGTTCCAGCACGCGTTCGGGATAGCGCGGGTTATAGGGCTCGAACTTCAGTTCCGGGCGCGGCATGTCGACGATCTGCGACAGGCCGTTCATCGCCAGCAAGCCGCGCGATTTCACCACCAGCGCATAGTCCAGGCGCAGCTTGTCGCGCAGCAATTGCTCGGCCGTGGGATCGAAATCATCCTGCAACTGCAGCATGATCACTTTACCGCGCCGCCGCCGCTGGATCGCCGTGCGGAAATAGCGCACCAGGTCTTCGGCGTCTTCCTCGATCTCCATGTCGCTGTCGCGCAGCACGCGGAACGTGCCCGAACCCTGGATGCGAAAGCCGGGAAACACCGTGGCGGCGTTGCGGCGCACCAGTTCCTCGATGCTGATCCAGCCGCCATCGTCGGGCAGCTTGACAAAGCGCGGCAGCGCCGGCGGCACCAGGATCATCTCGGTGACCGGGTCGTTATCGGCCACCCGCACCATCGAGAACAGGATGCCCGTGCCCTGGTTGGCGATAAACGGGAACGGGTGCGCCGGATCGATCGCCTGGGGGGTAAGCACCGGCATGACATGCTCGGTGAAATAGCGCGCCAGCCAATCGGCCTGGTGGCGGGGCAGGGGCTTGTCGCCCACCATATGGATGCCGGCGTCGGCCAGCAGGTCTGACAGTTCGCCCAGCACCACGCGCTGCGCGCTGACCAGGTCTTCCACGGCGCCGTGGATCTGCTGCAACTGCTGGACCGGGCTGAACCCGTCGATCGAAACCTCGTCGATCCCGCGCCGCACCTGGCCGGCGATCCCGGCCACGCGCACCATCATGAATTCATCCAGGTTGCTGCCCGAGATCGACAGGAAGCGCAGCCGCTCCAGCAGCGGATAATTGGTGTTCTGCGCCTCGGCCAGAACGCGGCGGTTGAACATCAGCCAGCTCAACTCGCGGTTGAAATAGCGCATCGGCGGTGGACCCTCGGTCAACGCGGATAGGGCCTGCATCGGCAGCACGCCACCCGGCGCTGCGCTGGTTTCTGCCACGATTGCTGTCCTGCTTGGTGTTGTTGCGGTCCCGCGCGCCATCGTTCCGCTTTGCTACTCTTGTATGACAAGCACGATGTTAGAAACGGGCAGCGGCGCCTTGGCAAGTGCAAAGCGGCCCTGTCAGGAAACGTTACAAGCTGTGCGTTAATCTCTACTCGTTTTGTCGAGAATCATGCCCGCTTCGCCGCCCGCCCGCTCGTCAGCGGGCGTCGTTACGCTAGATTGCGAGCATGGCCCCGGTGAGTCGCGTGCCCAGGCGCGCGACCACGGCCGATCCGCAGCGGGCTGGCCGCGCATGCCCAAGCCCGCTGCGGACTCTGGTTGTTGATGAATATTATCAAATGCTTGGTCCGCGTTGCTGGGCCGGGCCTGCTGGTGTGCGGGCGAGGCGTAGCGCCGTTCATCGTGGCGAAAGTTTCGCTATCTGGCCTCCAACAACTCGTTTAATGTCTATCGTAAAAGTTGAGTATAAGAAGGTGGCAACAGGCACCTCGCCGCGGCGGGGCCAAGACCCAAGCCTTTGCAAGAGAGAGCCGATGTCCATCACACCTGCCAATGCAGATCCGGCCACCCGCGATCCGGAACAGGCCCGCCTGATCGAGCAATCGCTCGACAGCGTGCGCGAGGCCCTGGCCGGGCTGCGCTATGGCCAAGTCGGCCTCACCGTTCACGAAGGGCGCGTCGTGCAGATCGACGTGACCGAGAAGCGTCGCTTCAACAACCACTGATCCGCCAGAATTTTCGATCACGCCAAGCAATCCATGGCGGCACCACGGCTCTGGGGAGGGCCGCCGGCCATGGCAAAAACCAACAACAGACCATGCCGCCACCCGCCACGGAACCCCTCCGCGCGCGTGGTCCGGCATGTCGAAAGGGATATCAGCATGCTCGTTCGCGCCCATCTCGCCGCGTCGGTGGCTTCCGTTGGCCTTGCTCTCGCGCTTGCCGCCCCGGCCCATGCCGCCGATGCGCCTGCGCCGGCAGACGCCTCCAGCAAATCTGTGCCAGCCGCTGCCCAGCCGCCGGTGGATGACAGCATCGTCGTCACCGCCCGCCGCCGCGCCGAAACCGTGCAGACCGTGCCGCTGGCCGTCACCGTGGTGGGCGGCGCGCATATCGATGCCGCCGGTGCGTTCAATGTCGGCCGCCTCACGCAGTTGACGCCCACGCTGCAATTCTATTCGTCCAACCCGCGCAACACCTCGGTCAACATCCGCGGGCTGGGCGCGCCGCTGGGCCTGACCAACGACGGCATCGAACAGGGTGTGGGCGTCTACATCGATGACGTGTTCTATGCCCGTGCCGCGTCCTCCACGTTCGACTTCCTCGACGTGAGCCGCATCGAAGTGCTGCGCGGGCCGCAGGGCACGCTGTTTGGCAAGAACACCACCGCCGGCGCGCTCAACATCACCACCCGCGCCCCCACGTTCGAGCCCGAGGCCCGGCTGGAAGCGACCGCCGGCAACCTTGGCTTCGTCCAGCTCAAGGGCGCGGTGTCCGGCCCGCTCAGCGATACCCTGGCGGTGCGCCTGGCCGGCTCGTTTACCGAGCGCGACGGGACGGTCTATAACGTCAAGCAGCGCCAGTGGATCAATTCGCAAGACAACAAGGGCGCGCGCCTGCAATTCCTGTGGCGCCCGTCGAGCACGGTCGAAGTGACGCTGGCGGGGGATTACAACAAACAGAACCCCAACTGCTGCGCGCTGGTCTATGTGCGCACCGGCGCCACGCAGCGCCCGCTCAACCGCCAGTACGCCGCGCTCGCTGCCGCGCAGAACTATGCCGTGCCCAGCACCAATCCGTTCGATCGGGTGACCGACGAAGACGTGGCCCTGCGCGCCAAGAACGAAGTGGGCGGCGTTTCGCTGCGCGCCAAGATCCAGACTGGGCTGGGCACGATCACCTCGATCACGGCGTGGCGCTATTGGGATTGGGACCCGTCGAACGACCGCGATTACCTCGGCCTGCCGATCACCACCAAGTCCAACAATCCCTCGCACCAGGACCAATATACCCAGGAACTGCGCCTGACCGGTGAAACCGGCCGCTTCAACTATACCGTCGGCGCATTCGGCTTCTATCAGAAGATCCACACCACCGGCATTCAGCAGCAGGGCCCGGCGGCGAGCAAGTTCCTGATCGCGCCGAGCAATGCGCTGTCGAACGATCCCAGCGTGCTCAACGGCCTGACCGCCGCGAACGACATCACGCTCAAGAACACTAGCGCGGCAATCTATGGCAAGTTCGGCTACAAGCTGACCGACACGCTGTCGATCCAGCCGGGTGTGCGCCTCAACTATGACAAGAAGGACGGGATCTACAATTCCACCGTCACCGATGGAAACGGCGCTCTTGTCACGTTTGCCACCAACAACACCGCGCGGCAAAAAGCCCAGCTGGCCGTGCTCGCGCCGCAGTACTTCGTTGCCAATTTCAGCGACTGGAACCTGTCGGGCGACGCGACGCTGGCCTGGGATCCCACCAGCGACGTCCACGTCTATGGCACTTATGCGCGCAGCTTCAAATCGGGCGGCATCAACCTCAACGGCGTGCCGGCCAACACCGATGGCACTCCGCTGCTGCAGTTTGCCACGATCAAGCCGGAACGCGTCAACCACTTTGAACTGGGCATCAAGACGCAGTTCTGGAACCGCAAGGGCACGTTCAACGTCGCTGCGTTCCGCACCGATATCAACGACTATCAGGCGCAGGTGACGAACTACACCGTGGGCGCGCTGCGCGGCTACCTCGCCAATGCGGAAAAGGTTCGCACCCAGGGCGTGGAAGTCGATTTCGCGGTGCGGCCGAGCGAGCGGATCAGTCTCTATTCCAATGCCGCCTATACCGATGCCAAGTATGTGCGCTTCAAGAACGCACCTTGCGCGCCCGAGCTTTCGGGCGGCACCCAGAATGTCGATGCCAATGGCAACCTGATCGGCACGCCGGCCACGCCGGGCACGCCGGGGATCAGCCCGCTGTCGTGCGACATTTCCGGCCAGGTGCTGCCCGGCGTGTCGAAGTGGTCGTTCTCCTATGGCGGCGAAGTCAACCTGCCGGTCCAGGCGTTCGGCGGGGAAGGGCAGGTCTATCTCGGCGTCGATGGCAACTATCGCTCGCGCTTTTCGTCCAACCCCACCCCTTCGGCCTATACCTGGATTGAAGGTTACGCGCTCACCAACTTCCGCCTGGGCGTGCGCCGCGAGGGCCGCTTCGATATCTATGGTTGGCTGCGCAATGCCTTTGACACGCACTATTTCGAGCAGCTCGCGGTCGGTTCGGGCAACACCGGCCTGATCGTGGGCCAGGTCGGCGATCCGCGCACCTATGGCCTTACCGTGCGCACGCAGTTCTAAGCGGCGCGCGGGGGAGCGGGCTTCGACAAGCTCAGCCCGAACGGAAACCAAGGGAATTTCTCCAAGGTCCGTTCGCCCTGAGCCTGTCGAAGGGCCTATCCCGAAACCCTAGCGATTGCCGTCGATGAAATCACCCAGCGGGCCCAGCACCGAACCTTCGCCGCGGTTGCTGCCCCCGCCGGGTATGGCAGCGGCAACCACGCGACCGGCCAGGCGGGCAAAGGGCAGGGACTGGATCCACACTTTGCCCGGCCCGGTCAGGCGCGCAAAGAACAGGCCTTCGCCGCCAAACAGCACGCTGCGCACGCCGCCCGCGCGCACCAGGTCGAAATCGATCGAGGGCGTATAGGCGGCCAGGCACCCCGTATCGACATGGAGCTGTTCGCCAGGGCCAAGCTCGCGTTCCACCAGGGTGCCGCCCATCTGGACAAAGACCCAGCCATCGCCATCCAGCCGCTGCATGACAAAGCCTTCGCCGCCAAACAGGCCGGTCATGATCCGGCGCTGGAACGCGATGCCGATCGAGACGCCGCGCGCGGCCGCCAGAAAGCTGTCTTTCTGGCAGATCAGCGTGCCACCCAGGTCTGACAGCTTGAGCGGCAGGATCGTGCCCGGCACCGGCGCTGCAAACGCAACGCGCGCCTTGCCGTGGCCCTGGTGGGTGAACACGGTGGTGAACAGGCTGGCCCCGGTGACGAGGCGCTTGCCCGCGCCCAGCAGCTTGCCCATGAAGCCGCCGCCATCGCCGTCGCTGCCATCGCCAAACACCGTGGTCATCTCGATCGCGGCATCCTTCCAGACAAACGCGCCAGCCTCGGCCACGGCGCTCTCGCCGGGATCGAGTTCGATCTCGACGAACTGCAGGTCATTGCCGCGAATGGCAAAGTCCACGTCATCGGCGACGCCGGCGCGGCGGCTGTGGCTCCAGGGGCTGCTGCTCATGGGAAATGCGGTCTCCTGATGGCGCGGGGCAGGGCGCCCACGCGCGGTGACGCAGCGAACCATGGCATGGCTGCAACGCGCGCTCCAGCCTGGTTCGTCGTGATGACGATGGCGCTCGATCGGTGACATGCACCGGCTGGATCGCACCTGATCCGGCATGGATCGGCTGGGCATATCAAAAGCCACAATCGCCTGTTATAGACAGCGCGGGTGGCCAAGAGGATGAGGAGATTTTCGCGGCATGAATGACACGTTTTCGCGGGGGCTGTCGCCAAAGCGCTATGCCCTGAGTGCGATCATCCTCCACTGGTCGATCGCGGCGTTGCTGCTGTTTCAGGTGTCGCTCGGCTGGCGGCTGGAAGACCTGCCCAAGGGCACGGCCAGCTTTGCCGGCTACCAGTTTCACAAGTCGGTCGGCTTCCTGATCCTGGCGCTCAGCCTCGCGCGCCTGGGCGTGCGTCTGGTGGCGCGGCGCCCGGCACCGGCCGAAGGCGCGCCGGCGGTAAAGCTGCTGGTCAAGGTCGTGCACGTCCTGCTCTATGCGGTGATGATCGTGGGCCCGCTGTCGGGCTGGATCATGGTGTCCACGTCCAAGATCCGCCTGCAGACCATGGTGTTCGGCACGTTGCCGATGCCCAACCTGCCGGTCGGTCATGCCTGGCACGAGCCGGCCGAAACCATTCACGGCGCGCTTGGCCTGGTGACGCTGGGCCTGTTCGCGCTGCACGTCGCTGGCGCGCTGCGCCATCACTTCATGGGCGACGATCTGCTGGGGCGGATGATTCCGGCCAATACCCGCCGCGGCCTGACCATCGGCGTCATCATCGCGCTGATCGGTTCGGCAGGGGCCATGGCGCTTGCCAAGGTCTGGCCGTTTGGTGGCCCGGCGGTGGCGCCGGTTGCAGCCGCGTCGGCTGATCCCGATGGCGATGAGTCAGAAGCGGCCACCGATATGGCCAGCGATGCCGCAGTTCAGGCGCCGGCCAGCGCGGCGGCGCCCGTGGCCGATGGATCCGCCGGCGCTGAGGCTGCTGCCAAGGCGGTTGCCTGGCAACTCGCGCCCGGTGGCAAGCTTGGCTTCCACGCCACCTATTCGGGTGACGCGATCAACGGCAGCTTTGGCCGCTGGGACGCCAAGATCGTGTTCTCGCCCGATGATCTTGCCCATTCCACGCTGCGCGCCACGATCGATCTGGCTTCGGTCGGCACCGGCGATGCGCAGCGCGACGACATGCTCAAGGGCGACAATTTCTTCCGCGCCGCCGCACATCCCCAGGCGATCTATACTGCATCGCGTTTCCGCGCGCAGTCGCCCGGGCACTATGTCGCCGAAGGTACGCTGTCGCTGGCCGGCAAGATCCGCCCGGTGCCACTGGCCTTTGTGCTGACGATCGATGGCGATCGGGCGACCGCGCACGGCACCGCCACGTTGTCACGCACGGCGTTTGGCGTCGGCACCGGTGAATGGGGTGGCACCGATACGCTGCTCGATGGCGTGACGGTCGATTTCGCGCTCAAGGCCAAGCGCCAGTCCTGATCCGCGTTCCCGCCCGCGCCTGGCCGATGCCGGGCGAGGGCGGGATGCGATCGGTCAGCGTGGCGGCGCGCCGGGCGATCCTTGCTGGCGCACCCCGGCAAAGAAGAAGCTGATGTAGCGATCAGCCCAGTGCATGTGCTTGGCGCGATCATGCCCGCCTTCGGAACTGGCCATCTTGTAGTGGCCCAACAGACCTTCGAGCCAAAAGCGCGCGGCGTTCTCGCAATCGTCGATGACGATCTCGCCCCGCTGCTGCGCTGTTTCGAACAGGCTGCGAATCTTTTCGACCGCGTTGCGATAGACCATCGCCCGATAGCCCCCCTGTGGGCTGCCGGCCTCGGTATCGAGCCAGTCGATCAGCCGTTCCATCAGCTGGCCATCGGGCGAGTGCAGCAGTTCCAGCGTTTCCACCGCACGCAAGCGGAACGTTTCGGCCAGCGAGACCTGGCTCTCCAGCGCGGCAATCGCATCGCGACGTTTGCTCACGCCGTGATGGACTAGCGCTTCAAGCAGTTCGCGCTTGCCGGCAAAGCGGGAATAGATCGTGGCCTTGCCGATATGGGCATGGCGCGCAACGCGATCGAACGTGAAGGTATCCAGCCCGCTGTCGAGCAAAACCTCCCAACTGGCGTCGAGAATCTTGCCGTAAAGCTGTTCCGCCTCTGCCACCGAGGGGCGCCCCCGCCGCGGCGCGGCGGGCGATGCCATGCCGTCAGTGGCCGGTGCGTCAGTGGCGGGCGGTTGATCCGTGCTGGAATGCGGCGGCAGAGTCATCGGCCGCACTCCCGTTGCCCGTGGCCGCATCGATCTGCGCGACGAAGGTGTACGACGCCGAAAATTCCGCTGCCGTTCCGGGCAAGGCCGATGCACTGTCGCGTGCCGCAATCTGTCCCGGCCGCTTTACGCATTCGCGATGTGCGGGGCAGGTCATTTCCAGCCCTTCCTGATAGGCCAGCCAGACGCGGCGGCCGATATCCGAAAACCAATCCATCCTTCCCAACCCTCTGTCCGAGTGGCTCACGCCTTTGCGGCGTCTTGTGAAGGAAAATTGACACAGATTCGGGCGTTCGCAAAGCGCTATAAACGGAACGGATCTGGCTCATTTCAGCGGTCCTGGGCCGGTGCCTGCCACCCCAGGCCAAGCGCCTTTTCCACGGCGATGAAATCGGTGGTCAGCTCTGCCGCGGCCGCTGCGGTGGCTTGGGCTGCCTGCACCTGCTGGCGTTGCGCGCTCAAGGCGTCGCTGCGGGCCACGGTGCCGGCATTGGCCCGCTGTTGCTGCAGGGCTTGCGCCCGCGCGGCCTGCGCCTGGCTATCCAGCGCCTTGCCATAGACCTGGCGCTGGCTGCCAAAGCGGGTGAGGGAGCCTTCGGCATCCTGCAGCGCGGTCAGCACGGTGTTGCGATAATTGGCTTCCTGCTCGGCATAGGCCTGGCGCTTGCTGGCCACCTGTGCCTTGTTGCGCCCACCATCGAACAGGCTCCAGCGGATTTGCGGCAGGGCCAGGCCGATGATCTTGGACGGATCGACCACATCGCCGATGCTGGTGCCACCCAGGCCCAGCAGGCCCATGAAGCTGATCTTGGGCAGGCCAGCTGCGATCTGTGCGCCGATGTCGGCATTGGCGGCGGCCAGCTGGCGCTCGGCCATGCGGATATCGGGGCGGTTGCGCAGCAGGCTGGCGGGATCGCCCACGGCCACGCTGGCCGGCGGCAACGGCAGCGGCGCCGGCGTGGTCAGCGTGGCATCGAGCGCGCCC
>NZ_KE148373.1:0-25676 GCF_000410615.1 Novosphingobium sp. B-7
CCGGCAAGGACGGCCGCCTGACCAAGGAAGACGTGCTCGCCGCAGCCCAGGCCAAGGCAGCCTCGCCCGCTCCCGCCGCCACGGCCGCCGTGCCTGCGGCCGTTGCTGCCCCGGGCCGCAACGAGGAACGCGTCAAGATGACGCGCCTGCGCCAGACGATCGCCAAGCGCCTCAAGAGCGCGCAGGAAAACGCTGCCCTGCTCACCACGTTTAACGACGTGGACATGTCGGCGGTGATGGCCGCGCGCGAAAAGTACAAGGACGTGTTCGAGAAGAAGCACGGCGTGAAGCTGGGCTTCATGTCTTTCTTCGCCAAGGCTTCGTGCCTGGCGCTCAAGGACATTCCGGCCGTCAACGCCCAGATCCAGGGCGATGAAATCGTTTATCACGACTATGTCGATATCTCGGTGGCCGTCTCGGCGCCGAACGGCCTGGTCGTTCCGGTGGTGCGCGATGCTGACAAGCTCTCGTTCGCCGGCATCGAAAAGGCGATCGGCGATTTCGGCAAGAAGGCCCGCGAAGGCGCGCTGACCATGGAAGACATGAAGGGCGGCACCTTCACCATTTCCAACGGCGGTGTGTTCGGTGGCCTGATGTCCACCCCGATCATCAACCCGCCGCAGTCGGCCGTGCTGGGCCTGCACCGCATCGAGGACCGCCCCGTGGTCCGCAACGGCGAGATCGTGATTCGCCCGATGATGTACATCGCCCTGTCGTATGACCACCGCATCATCGACGGTCGCGAGGCGGTTACCGCGCTCAAGACCATCAAGGAAGCGATCGAAGATCCCACCCGCCTGCTGATCGATCTCTGATCGGCACTGCACGGCGCGCCCGGTGACCACCGCCGGGCGCGCCAGCGTGCATCCACGCGAACTTGTGTGATAAGTCGCGCCAGTCCCGCCACCGTTTTCGGGAACGCGCGAACAGGAGGCCGCAATGGCTGAATATGATTATGATGTCCTGGTGATCGGCGCTGGCCCGGGCGGCTATGTCGCGGCGATCCGCGCGGCCCAGCTGGGCCTCAAGACTGCCTGTGCCGAAGGGCGCGAAACGCTGGGCGGCACCTGCCTCAACGTGGGCTGCATCCCGTCAAAGGCGCTGCTGCACGGCTCGGAAAAGTTCGAGGAAGCCGTCAACGGCACCTTTGCCAACTATGGCATCAAGACTGGCCCGGTCGAGCTGGACCTGTCGGCCATGCAGGCGCAGAAGCTCGACTCGGTCAAGGGCCTGACCGGCGGCATCGAATTCCTGTTCAAGAAGAACAAGATCACCTGGCTCAAGGGCTATGCCACGTTCGAAGACGCGCACAGCGTCACCGTGGCCGGGCAAAAGGTTTCGGCCAAGCACATCGTCATCGCCACCGGTTCGTCGGTCACCCCGCTGCCGGGCGTGACCGTGGACAATGACGCGGGCGTGGTGGTCGATTCGACCGGTGCCCTTGCGCTCGACCGCGTGCCCGAACACCTGGTGGTGATCGGTGGCGGCGTGATTGGCCTGGAACTGGGTTCGGTCTGGCGCCGCCTGGGTGCCAAGGTCACCGTGGTGGAATACCTTGACCAGCTGCTGCCCGGCATGGACGGCGACGTGCGCAAGGAAGCCGCCAAGATCTTCAAGAAGCAGGGCATGACGCTCAAGCTCTCGACCAAGGTCACCGGCGTAGCCGTCGAAGGCGGCAAGGCGACGCTCACCGTCGAGCCTTCGGCCGGCGGCGCTGCCGAAACGATCGAAGCCGATTGCGTGCTGGTGGCGATCGGTCGCCGGCCCAACACCAATGGCCTCGGCCTAGAAAAGATCGGCCTGGAACTGAACGGCCGCGGCCAGATCGAAACCGACCACGATTTCCGCACCAAGGTGGACGGCGTGTGGGCTATCGGTGACGTGATCCCCGGCCCGATGCTGGCACACAAGGCCGAGGACGAAGGCATTGCCGTGGCGGAAAACATCGCGGGCCTGACGGGCATCGTCAACCACGACGTGATCCCCGGCGTGGTCTATACCTTCCCCGAATTTGCCGGCGTGGGCCTGACCCAGGAAGCCGCGCTGGAAAAGGCCGGCGGCGACCAGTCGAAGATCAAGGTCAGCAAGTTCCCCATGCTGGCCAACAGCCGCGCCAAGACCAATCACGAGCCCGATGGCTTCGTGAAGGTCATTGCCGATGCGCAGACCGACCGCGTGCTGGGCGTGTGGGCGATCGCCTCGGTGGCCGGCACGATGATCGCCGAAGCCGCGCTGGCGCTGGAATTTGGCGCCACCTCGGAAGACATCGCCTATACCTGCCACGCGCACCCGACCCATTCGGAAGCGCTCAAGGAAGCGGCAATGGGTATCCGCGAAAAGCCGATCCACATCTGATCGCCTTTTGGCACAACCGATGAAACAAGGCCGCGCCGGGGCAACCGGGCGCGGCCTTTTTCATGGGCGGACGGGCGCCATCAAGGCGCCGGGAACTTTGCCCCGGCCTGGCGCGTAATGCGCCCAAACGGGGCAACTGCACATGACACTTTCGCGTAAGGTCGGCAGCGCAGCAGCGCTGACCGCGTCGATCCTGCTGGCCGGCTGCCACCACAATGCGGTGACAGAGGCGCCGCCGCGCGCCAACGATGCCATCGCCGTGCCGCCCCAGGCCTCGACCATCGCGGTTCCGATCGTCGCGCGGCTGGACGAACTGAGCGCCGCGCTCGAACGCGAGGTGCCGCGCCAGCTGTGGTCGATCGACAAGCCCGGGCAGGATTGCCTGGCCTCGCAGCGGGTCAAGGTGCTGGGGGTCAAGCTCAAGACTCCGCGCGTGAAATGCCGCATCGTGGGCGATGTGGTGCGCGGGCCGATCACGCTGGCGGGCCAGGGCCAGGATCTGGTGGTGACGCTGCCGCTGCATGCCACGCTGCGTGCCAAGGATATTGCCGGCGTGTTCAAGCAGGAAACCGCCACTGGCGATGCCGTGGTGCGCGCCCATGTGCGGCTGTCGCTGGCCAACGACTGGAAGCCGCGCGCCACGCTCGACATCGACTATGACTGGACCAATGCCCCCGGCATCGATTTCCTGGGCCAGCGCATCACCTTTACCGACAAGGCCGATGCCAAGCTCAAGGACGTGATCGCGCGGCTGGAGCGCACGCTGCCACAGGAATTGAACAAGCTGCATCTCGACCGCGAGATCGGCAAGGCCTGGGCCAGCGCGTTCACCTCACTGGAACTCAACCACGCCAATCCCCCGGTGTGGATGCGGGTCACGCCGCACGACTTGCGCTATGGCGGCTATGCCGTGGAAGGGCGACGCCTGGTGCTGCGCCTGGGCATGCATGCGCAGACCGAAACTTTTGTCGGCAATCGGCCGCCCGATCCGGCGGTCACGCCGCTGCCGCCCGTGCGCAAGCTGGAAACCACGCCGGGGCGGATGCTGTTCGTCATTCCGGTGATTGCCGACTATCGCGAACTTGAGCCGGTGATCGCCCGCGCGCTGGTCAAGCGATCGGCCCGCCCGTTCGACGTGCCCGGCCTGGGCCCGATCACCGCCCGCTTTGGCAAAGTAACGTGCTATGGCACGCGCGGCGGCAAGGTGGCGGTGGGCGTGCAGTTTGCCGTCGATGCCGCGCCCCATACCGCACATGGCACCGTGTGGCTGACTGGCACCCCGGTCAACGCGCCCAATTCGCGCAAGGTCGGCTTTGCCGATCTGGCGGTTTCCGGCGTGACTGACAGCACCGGCACCGATGTCCTGCTGGGCCTCGCCAATGCGCCGGGCCTGTCCGAAACCATCGCGGCCGCGCTCGCCCAGAATTTCGAGAACGACTATGCCAAGCTGATGGGCAAGATCGACCGCGCGCTGACCGAAAAGCGCACGGGCGATTTCATCATCCGCGCGCGGATCGAGGATGTGCGCACTGGCCAGCTCAAGGCAGCCGGCCAGGGGCTGTATCTGCCGGTCGAAGGCACCGGAACCGCCACGGTCAGCCTCGACATGCACTGATCGCCAAGGCAAGGGTGGTGCCATGCCCCTGGTTCCTCCCCTGCCCACCTCGCTGCCCCACGCCGTTGCGCCTGCCCTGCCCGCCGTGATCGGCTTTGCCGACCTGGCGGGGATCGCGGTGTTTGCGCTCTCGGGCGCGCTGGTGGCGGCGCGCATGCGGCAGACCCTGGTGACGATGTGCTTTTTCGCGGTGATCACCGGGGTGGGCGGAGGTTCCGTGCGCGATCTGCTGATTGGCGCGCCGGTATTCTGGGTGCACGATCGCTGGGTGGCGCTGGTGTGCCTGGGCATGGCGGTATTGTGCTGGCTCACCCCGCACCGCTGGTGGCGCGGCGCCGCGCTGGAATGGGCCGATGCGGTGGGACTGGGCGCCTATGCCGTGCTGGGCACGACCAAGGCGCTGGCCTATGGCATTCCGCCGGTGCCGGCCTTCATGATGGGGGTAATCACGGGTTGCGTGGGCGGCGTGATCCGCGATTGCGTGGCCGGGCGGCCGTCGATCATCATGCGCCCCGAGCTCTATGTCACCGCCGCCGCGCTGGCCGCCGCGCTGTGTTCGGCGGGGCAGGCGCTGCACCTGCCCAAGGGCTGGGTCTGGGCGGTATCGGCGCTGGCTGGCTTTGCCCTGCGCGCTGCGGCGATCCGCTGGAAACTGGCGATCCCGGCCTATGGTGGAAGCAAGAAGGCTGACCTTGGCGAGCGGCTTCCACCACCCCCCGACCCCCTCCTCTGAAGAGGAGGGGGAGAACGGACGCTTGGCTCCCCTCCTCTTCAGAGGAGGGGCTGGGGGTGGTGCGAGGCTACGCGCGCCGTTCGATTGTGCGTTGCAGCGCAGCATGAATTGGGGCAACCTCCACAGCCATGATCAAGGCGGGCCTCCATCACCTCACGCGCTATTCCTATGCCAAGCCGGTTCGATTGGGGCCGCAGGTGATCCGATTGCGGCCCGCGGCGCATAGCCGCACCGCAGTGCCCAATTACTCCCTGAAGATCAGTCCGGCCAATCACTTCATCAACTGGCAGCAAGACCCTTACGGCAACTGGCTGGCCCGGATCGTTTTTCCCGATCCGATCGATCATTTCGAGATTGCCGTCGATCTTTTGGCCGATCTGGTCGTGATCAATCCGTTCGACTTCTTTGTTGAAGACTATGCCGAAACCTATCCCTTTGCCTATGCAGAGGAATTGCAGGCAGATCTGGCCGCCTACCGCGAAACCGAGGCGCAGGGCCCGCTGTTCGAGGAAATCCTCACCCAGTTCACCGGGTACGAGGGCCGCACCATCGACTTCCTGGTGGCGATCAACCAGGCGGTAAACCAGCGCATCGGCTATGTCATCCGCATGGAACCGGGGGTGCAGGCGCCGGAAGAAACCCTGGACGTGGGCACTGGATCGTGCCGCGATTCCGCCTGGCTGCTGGTGCAGCTGCTGCGCCGCCTGGGCTTTGCCGCGCGCTTTGTCTCGGGCTATTCGATCCAGCTGACGCCTGATGTCGCGGCGGTGGATGGCCCGGCCGGCGTGCCACAGGACGTGTGCGATCTGCATGCCTGGACCGAAGTCTATCTGCCCGGTGCGGGCTGGATCGGGCTGGATGCCACCTGGGGGCTTTTTGCTGGCGAAGGGCACATTCCGCTGTGCGCCACGCCGCATTATCGCACCGCCGCCCCGATCGAGGGCGTGGTGCTGGAGCCGGTCCATTCCGATTTCCATTTCGAGATGGAGGTTTCGCGCCTGGCCGAAGCGGTGCGGATCACCAAGCCGTTCACCGAGGCGCGCTGGGACGCGCTCGACGCGCTGGGCCAGCAGGTCGATGCCGATCTCGCCGCGCAAGACGTGCGCCTGACCATTGGTGGTGAGCCAACCTTCGTGGCCGACGGCGATTTCGAGGCGCCGGAATGGAACAGCAGCGCCGTGGGGCCGACCAAGGCGTGGTATGCCGACCAGCTGATCCGCAAGCTGCGTGGCCATTTCGCGCCGGGATCGCTGCTGCACCATGGCCAGGGCAAGTGGTATCCGGGGGAAAGCCTGCCGCGCTGGGGCTATTCGATCTATTGGCGCAAGGATGGCGTGCCGATCTGGCGCGACGAGAACCTGATCGCGCCCGACCGGCCGACGCCCGATGCCATCGCCACAGTTGACGCCGATGACGCCGCGCTATTCCTGCGCGAAACCGCGACTGTGCTGGGCGTGGCGCCCGAAAACGTCGCTCCGGTTTATGAAGACGCGCTCGAATGGATCGTGCGCGAGGCTGAACTGCCCGAAAATACCGAGCCCACCGATCCCAAGCTGGACGATCCCGAAGTGCGCCAGCGCTTTGTTCGTACCTTCCAGCGCGGCTTGACCAAGCCGGTTGGCCATGTCCTGCCGATCCAGCGCCAGCAACCGTGGCAAGCGCGCCGCGCCCATGGGCTGCGGCAGTGGTATTCGGAAAAGTGGAAGCTGCGCCGCGGCGCTCTGTTTGCCGTGCCCGGCGACAGCGCGCTGGGCTATCGCCTGCCGCTCAATTCGCTGCCCCACGTGCCGCCGGCCGCCTATCCCTATATCCACCCGCGCGACACGGCCGAGCCGCGCGAACCCCTGGCCGATTTCCGCGCCCAGGCGATCGAACGGGCGGTGCAAACGCGCGACGCCGCAACGCCAGACGCCATGTCGCACGAAGACCGCAGCCGCGAGGCGCGCGCCCAGGGCCATGACCTGCACAGCGCCAGCCCGGGCCGGCAGACCCGCGTGGAACAGACCATCGCCATCGAAGGCGCGGTGCGCACGGCGATCTCGGTAGAGCCCAAGGGCGATCACCTCTGCGTGTTCATCCCGCCGGTCGAAACGCTGGAAGACTATCTCGACCTGATCGCCAGCGTCGAGGCGGTGGCCGAGGAAACGCGCCTGCCGGTGCGCATCGAAGGCTATCCCCCGCCGCCCGATCCGCGCCTGATGGTGCTCAAGGTCACGCCCGATCCCGGCGTGATCGAGGTGAATATCCAGCCCGCCGCATCCTGGGCCGAATCGGTGGAGATCACCGAAACACTTTACCAATGCGCGCGCGAGGTGGGGCTGACCGCCGACAAGTTCATGGTCGACGGGCGCGCCATCGGCACCGGGGGAGGCAATCACATCGTGCTGGGTGGCCCCACGCTGCTCGACAGTCCGTTCATCCGCCGGCCGGACCTGCTCAAGTCGTTCGTGATCTATTGGCAGCGGCATCCCAGCCTGAGCTATCTGTTTTCGGGCATGTTCATCGGCCCCACCTGCCAGGCGCCGCGCATCGACGAGGCACGGCACGACGGCCTCTATGAACTGGAAATCGCGCTGGCCCAGGTGCCCGGCCCCGATCAGCCACAGCCGCTGGCCTGGGTGGTCGATCGCCTGTTCCGCAACCTGCTGGTCGACGTGACGGGCAACACCCACCGCACCGAAATCTGCATCGACAAGCTGTTTTCGCCCGATGGCCCCACCGGGCGGCTCGGCCTGGTGGAATTTCGCGGGTTCGAGATGCCGCCAGACGCGCGCATGTCGCTGGCCCAGCAACTGCTGCTGCGCGCGCTATGCGCCTGGTTCTGGCGCCAGCCGGTCGATGGCCCGCTGGTGCGCTGGGGCACGCAGTTGCATGACAAGTTCATGCTGCCTCACTTCGTCTGGGCCGATTTCCTCGATGTGCTGGCCGATCTGCGCGGCGCGGGCTATGATTTCGATCCCGTGTGGTTCGAGGCGCAGCGCCAGTTCCGCTTCCCCGTGCACGGCGAAGTGGAAGGCGGCGGCGTGCACCTGGAAGTGAGCCACGCGCTGGAGCCGTGGAACGTGCTGGGCGAAACCGGTGCGATCGGCGGCACCGTGCGCTATGTCGACAGTTCGACCGAGCGGTTGCAGGTGCGCGCCAGCGGCCTGGTGCCGGGGCGCCATGTCATCACCTGCAACGGGCGCCGCGTGCCGCTGAACTTTACCGGCACGCCGGGAGAGGCCGTGGGCGGCGTGCGCTACAAGGCCTGGCTGCCGGCCAACTGCCTGCATCCCATGCTGGCGCCCCATGCCCCGCTGACCTTCGATATCTTCGATAGCTGGAACCAGCGTTCGCTGGGCGGCTGCGTCTATCATGTGGCCCATCCGGGCGGGCGCAATTACGATTCGGTACCGGTCAACGGCTATGAAGCGCAGGCGCGGCGCAAGGCGCGGTTCCAGGATCATGGCCATTCACCTGGCCACCTGCCCGTGCCGCCGGCGGAAATGCCCGGGGAATTTCCCATGACGCTCGATCTGCGCCGCCCCGCCGGGCTGGCCTGAACCCCATGGCAGCCCAGACCATGGCGGCCAAACCCGGTCCCGGCCCGGTGCCGGGCCTGGCCGCCTATCCGGTGGATGTGGGCGCGGGCGATCTCTATCGCGATGCCGCGCCCGATGTGGCCCAGACCTGGCAGCGCGCGGCGCAAAGCCTTCTGGCGCTGCGCGAAGAGGCTGGCGTGGCCGTGCAGGAACTGGTCGGGCGCCAGATCCTGGACCTGGGCATGTCGTTCCGCCTGACGGGTGAGGATGACGAGCGCGACTGGCCGCTGTCGCCCATGCCACTGATCGTCGGCGCGCAGGAATGGGCCGAGGTAGAGCGCGGCCTGGTGCAGCGCGCGCGCCTGCTCGAAGCAGTGGTCGATGATATCTATGGCGAAGGGCGCCTGGTCGCCGATGGCCACCTGCCCGCTGCCCTGATTGCCGGCAGCCGCTATTTCGCACGCTCGATGGTGGGCGTGGCGCCGCGCAGCGGGCCGCATATCCACGTCTATGCCGTCGATCTGGCGCGCGGGCCGCGCGGGCAATGGCGCGTGCTGGGCGATCGGCTGCGGCTGGCCAACGGCATCGGCTATGCTTTGGAAAACCGCCTGGCGCTGTCGCGCGTCACCGGCGGATTGTTGACAGACATGCGTGCGCGCCGCCTGGCGCAGTTCTTTTCCGATCTGCGCGGCGGCATTGCCCGCGAATGCCAGCGTGAAAACCCGCGCATCGCCCTGCTCACCCCCGGCCGCTTCAACCAGTCCTATCCCGAACAGGCGCACCTGGCGCGCTACCTTGGCTTTCCGCTGGTGGAAGGGCGCGATCTGACGGTAAGCGACGATCGGGTCTATGTGCGCACCATCGCCGGGCCCAAGCGGGTGGATGCGATGTGGCGCTGGATCGATACCAATGCGCTCGATCCGCTGCGCTTTGACGCGCGATCGGAAATCGGCGTGCCCGACCTGTTCGAGGCGCTGGACCGCGGCGGCCTGACCCTGGCCAACTGGCCCGGCGCCGAAGTGCTGGAAGCGCCGGCCTTTGCCGCGTTCATGCCGCGCCTGTTCTCGGTGCTGCTGGGCGAAGAGCCGATCCTGCCCAATGTCGCCACCTGGTGGTGCGGCCAGCCGCGCGAGGCGCAGGACGTGGCCGCGCGGCTTGACCAGTTGATGATCACTCCCGCGTTCGGCGCCGGGGTGGAAGGCCTGCCCCATGGCCGCGCGGTGGCCGGGCGCAGCCTCGACAAGGCGCAGCGTGACGCCCTGCTCGCCGCCATGGCGCGGCGGCCGGTGGACTATTGCGGCCAGGAAATCGTCACGCTGTCGACCACGCCCGCCCTGATCGGCGAGGCATTCGTGCCGCGCGCCTTTACCGTCCGCGCGTTCGTGGCGCGCAATGCGGCGGGCGAGTGGACAGTGATGCCCGGCGGCTTTGCCCGGCTCTCCTCCTCGGGCGAAATGGTCAACACGATGATGGGCGAAGGCGATATTTCCGCCGATGTCTGCGTGGTGGATACCAAGGCCGATGCCGCCGCCGTCAACGCCACGCCCTCGGTGCTGGGCGCGCCGCCCCCGGTGCGGCGCGGTGGCGGCATCCTGGCAAGCCAGGCGGCCGACAACCTGTTCTGGTTTGGTCGCTATGTGGAGCGCGCAGAAGCGACAGTGCGGATCATCCGCGCGGTGCTGGGCAACTCGATCGAGGTCGATGCCGCCGGCGGCCACAGTCCCGAGGTGATCAACCGCCTGGTAGACCTGATGGTCACCTGGGGCGCGCTCTCGCGCGAGGATGCGGCGCTGCCGATGCCCCAGGCCTGCGCCGCGGCGCTGTCAGACACGGCGATGAACGGCTCTGTCGGGGCGCTGTTTGCCGCCATCCGTGCCACTGCCCTCACCTTGCGCGATCGCTTCACCACCGATTTCTGGCGCATTGCCAGCCGCCCCTTGCCGCCGGTGGACGGCCATCGCGCCGGCGCCTTGCTGCGCACCGCGCGCGAGTTGATCGAGCGGCTTTCGGCGCTGTCGGGCCTGCTGGCGGAAAACTTCACGCTTGGCCCCTCGCGCCATTTCCTCGACATGGGCCGCCGCCTGGAACGCGCGGTGGCGCTGTGCCAGACGCTGCGCGCGCTGTCGGCCCGGATCGAAACGCCAGAGGCGCTGGGCGTGCTGCTCGATCTGTCAGACAGCCAGATCACCTATCGCGCGCGCTATCTGGCCGCGCCGAGCACGGCGCCGGTGCTCGATCTGCTGCTGCTCGATCCCACCAACCCGCGCTCCCTGGCGTTTCAGGCCCAGGCCCTGGTCAGCCATATCGAAGCACTGCCGGCGCTGCGCGAAGACAACCTGCCCGAAGCCCCGCTGCTGGAAGCGCGCGCGATCCTGGCGCCGCTGTCGAGCCTGCCGGTGGAAGCGTGGAACCTGGCGCGCCTGGCCGAGGCGGAACAGCGCCTGCTGACGCTGTCCGACACGATTTCCACCCGCTACTTCCTGCAGTTCGAAAAGGCTGGCGGTGGCGCCAGCAGCAGCTTGCTCGCATGATCTACGATATCCGCCACAAGACCCGCGTGGATTATGCCGCCCCAGTGCGGCTCGCCCGCTTCAACCTGCGCCTGCGCCCCGCGCCCTGGCCCACGCAAACCGTCAGCGATTTCCGCCTGGCCGTGGCGCCCGTTCCGTGGTCGATGGAGGAAGAAGCCGGGCCGTTCCTGGTCAACCGCAGCCGCCTGTTCATTCGCGAGCCGCTCGATGCGCTGGAAGTGGAAAGCAGTTTCCGCGTGGAAGTGCACGCCCCCGATCCCGAACTGGCGCTGGCCAAGACACCCAGCGTAGCCGAGATCGGCGCGCGGGCGGCCGCCCATCGCGATCTTTCCGCGCTGGGCCCGGCAAGCTACATCTATCCCTCGTCGATGACGCCGCTTTCGCCCGAGATCGTCGGCTGGGCCGGCCCGATCCTGGCCAGCGCGCGCAGCGTGATGGATGCGGGGCTGGCGCTGATGCACGCCATCCACGATCAATTCACCTATGATGGCAGCGCCACCACGGCGGAAACCCCGCCGCTCGACGCTTTCCGGGCGCGCCATGGGGTGTGCCAGGATTTTGCCCATGTGATGATCGTGGCGGCGCGAGGGCATGGGCTGCCGGCGGCCTATGTCAGCGGCTATCTGCGCACCCTGCCTCCGCCGGGCCAGCCGCGCCTGGTCGGCGCCGATGCCACCCACGCCTGGGCCGCGCTGTGGTGTGGGGACGCGCTGGGCTGGGTGGGGTTCGATCCCACCAATGCGATGCTCGCGTCAACCGACCACGTGTTTACCGCGATGGGCCGCGACTATGCCGATGTCGCGCCGATGGACGGCGTGTTCCACGGCGGCGGCGGGCAGACCGTGGCCGTATCGGTAGACGTGGCGCCGGTGACAGAGCCGGTCGGCTGACGGCCTCGATCAGGCCGGAACGCCGGTGCCCTGTGCCAGGAACGGCCGCGCCTCGGCCACCTGGCCTTCGAATGCGCCGATCGCGTCGCTGCGCGCCAGGGTCAGGCCCACCTCGTCCAACCCGTTGATCAGGCAGTGCTTGCGGAACGCGTCGATCTCGAACGTGAAGCGGTCCTGGAACGGCGTGGTCACGGTCTGGGCATCGAGATCGATCGCGATCGGATCGGTCTGCGCCACTTCGAGCAGGCGATCGACCTGTTCCTGCGGCATCACAACGGTAAGGATGCCGTTCTTGAACGCGTTGCCGGAAAAGATATCGGAAAACGACGGCGCGATCACGGCCTTGATGCCCAGGTCGAGCAGCGCCCAGGCGGCATGTTCACGGCTGGAACCACAGCCAAAATTGTCGCCCGCGATCAGGATCGGCGCGCCCTTGAACGTCTCGCTGTCGAACAGGTTATCCGGGTCTGCGCGCAGCGTTTCGAATGCGCCACGGCCGAGCCCCTCGCGACTGATCGTCTTGAGCCACTTGGCCGGGATGATCACGTCGGTGTCGATGTTCTTGCGGCCGAACGGAATG
Organism: Novosphingobium sp. B-7; assembly: GCF_000410615.1. Taxonomy (NCBI): domain Bacteria; kingdom Pseudomonadati; phylum Pseudomonadota; class Alphaproteobacteria; order Sphingomonadales; family Sphingomonadaceae; genus Novosphingobium; species Novosphingobium sp. B-7. Next base: position 12,226 of record NZ_KE148373.1, read on the forward strand.
GCGCGGCCTTCGATGTGGTTTACCGGTTCCATGCCCCCGCTATAGCCGCCGCCACGCCCTGCGCAACGGCGGAAATAGCCTGTGCAGGCAGGAAACGATCAGCCCCACCTGCTGTCGTTCGGTCTTGGGGCCTCAATCGGTTTCGGGGGCATCGCCCAGCGGGGTCTTGTCGGCCACCTTCTGGGCGCGTTCCTTGCGGCGGTTGGTATAGAGCAGCGCCGCCGCCAGTGCCGCAGACCCGACGGCCGCCGCTCCTGCCAGGACAGCCGTTCCGGCCCAGTTTTCCTTCTTGGACACGCCTTCCTCCTTCTTATGGGCTGCAAGAATTGGCCCGCTTGCCGCACAATGCAACGCTCAATCGAGGAATTTCCGCAGAGAATTCCATTCCAGCTGCTTTTGCGCGAGTGTCACCGCACAATAGGCCGGGCTGCTTGACGGCAGTTGAATGAATGAAATTTCAGCAAGATCGGCCATTTGCGCACGGCCATGACGCGCCGCCGTCGCCCCGTTGAAGCCGATCGCGCGCAAGGCCGGCAGGCGGGCGGCCAACTGCGCCAGTGGGGCCAGTTGCGCCGCCTTGATCGCGGTATCGAGGCTGCCCCGGCGCGTGGCGCTGGCGACGGTGTCCCACAGGCCGATGCCCGTGCTGCGCAGCACATCCAGCCTCTCGGGATAATCCAGCGTGACCAGATCGCGCCCGATCACCCCACCCACCAGCCGCCAGAACTGGTTCTTGGGATGCGCATAATACCGCCCAGCGGCCAGCGACGCCTCCCCCGGCAGGCTGCCGCAGACCAGCACGCGGGTCTGCGCATCAACCACCGGGGCAAAGGCGGATTTGCGCGAGTCGTTCAAACCGGTGCGGTCACACCAGCTCGCGCACGTCCGTCAACCGGCCGGTCACCGCTGCCGCAGCGGCCATGGCCGGGCTGACCAGATGGGTGCGCGCACCGGGGCCCTGGCGACCGACGAAATTGCGGTTCGAGGTAGAGGCGCAGCGCTCACCAGCCGGCACCTTGTCGGGGTTCATGCCCAGGCACGCCGAGCAGCCCGGCTCGCGCCATTCAAGGCCCGCGTCCTTGAAGATCACGTCCAGCCCCTCGTCCTCGGCCATGGCCTTGACCAGGCCCGATCCGGGCACGACGATCGCCCAGCGCACATTGTCGGCCTTCTTGCGGCCCTTGAGGATCGCGGCGGCGGCGCGCAGGTCTTCGATCCGGCTGTTGGTGCAGCTGCCAATGAAGACGTTCTGGATTTCCACCGTGTCGAGCGCAGTGCCCGGCGCCAGGCCCATGTATTCCAAAGACTTGCGGGCGGCATCCTGCTTCGACGGATCGGCAAAGCTTTCCGGCGCGGGCACCGTGGCGGTGATCGGCAGCACGTCTTCGGGGCTGGTGCCCCAGGTGACCGACGGCGCGATATCGGCCGCATCGATCACCACGATCTTGTCATACTGCGCGCCGGCATCGGTTGCCAGGCTCTTCCACCAAGCCACGGCCTTGTCCCAATCGGCGCCCTTGGGCGCATAGGGGCGGCCCTTCACGTAGGCGAAGGTCTTGTCATCAGGCGCGATCAGGCCGGCACGGGCGCCATGCTCGATCGCCATGTTCGAAACCGTCAGGCGGCCCTCGATCGACAGGTCACGGATAACCTGGCCGGTATATTCGATGACATAGCCGGTGCCACCTGCCGCACCGAGCACCCCGGTGATGTGCAGCACCACGTCCTTGGCCGAAACGCCCGGCGTGAGCGTACCCTCGACGCGCACTTCCATGGTCTTGCTGCGCTTGAGCAGCAGGGTCTGCGTGGCGAGCACGTGCTCCACTTCCGACGTGCCGATGCCAAAGGCCAGTGCCCCCAAGCCACCATGGCAGGCGGTGTGGCTGTCACCGCACACGATCGTGGCGCCGGGCAGCGAAAAGCCCTGCTCTGGCCCGACGACATGGACGATGCCCTGCGCGGCATCAGCATCGCCGATATAGCGGATGCCAAATTCCGGTGCATTGCGCTCCAGTGCGGCAAGTTGCTGGGCGCTTTCGGGATCGGCGATGGGAATGCGATGGCCGGCCGCATCGCGGCGCGCGGTGGTGGGCAGGTTGTGATCGGGCACAGCCAGCGTCAGATCGGGGCGGCGCACCTTGCGCCCGGCCATGCGAAGCGCTTCGAACGCCTGCGGGCTCGTCACTTCGTGAACGAGATGGCGGTCGATATAGATCAGGCTGGTGCCATCCTCGCGGTTTTCCACGACGTGGGCATCCCAGATCTTTTCGTAGAGCGTCTTGCCGGTGCTGGTCATGCAGTGCGGTTAAGCATCGCCCCCGCGCATTTCAAGCACCAAACGGCAAGAACACGCGGGGGCATGCGTCATTTTCTGTCCCGGCGCTGCCTTGGCACGCCTCAAACCGGGGTTCAGGCGATGCCAGGGCGAGCCTGACTGGCACCGATCACCAGCGATCGCGATCCCAGTCTGCGCGTTCCATGCGCAGCTGCTGGCGGATCTGGTTCACCCGGCTGGCCAACCAGCGCACTTCGTCGCGGCTCAGGCCATCGCGGGCATACATCTTGTACTGGCGCTGCACGACCATGGCCTGGCGGCGCAACGGCGCTGCTTCGCGCGGAGAGATGGTGCGGTTGCGCACAGCGCGGTCGATGGCAAAGCGCAGCTGGCCGATATCCTGGCGGATCGCAGCGTCACGGCGCGGCGTCATCCAGCCGCCCATCGCCGGGCCAGGGCCGTGGTGCCAGCCACCGGGCGGCGGCGGCGCAGGCTGTGCCAAGGCCGGGGCAGCCAGGCCCACCGTGGCCGGAATCAGCGCGGCGAGAATGAGCTTTTTCATGGGCTTTACTCCTTGCTTGTCAGCGACGCCTGGCGATTGAGCGCCGGCGCCGTTTGATGATCATGGTGTGGCAAAGTGATCCTGAACCAAACGCGATCCGCGCGTTCGGGTTTCAGCAAGGATGGCGGGGTGCGCTTGATAACTCGCCCAACGCCCCCAGCCCTGCCCGATAAAACGCATCGCCGCCGCGCGCGCATTGCGCTATGCGCGCTGGCCATGGATATCCTGCTTGCCATCCTGATCGTGCTGGGCGCTGCTGCCACCATGGAACTGGTCGCGTGGTCCAGCCACAAGTACATCATGCACGGCTTTGGCTGGGCGTGGCACCGCGATCACCATGAACCGCACGATGGTTTCCTGGAAAAGAACGATCTCTATGCCGTGGTCGGCGCGGCCATTTCGATCTCGATGTTCGCCATTGGCAGCCCGGTGGTGCTGGGCGCGCATGCCTGGTGGCCGGGCACCTGGATCGGCATGGGCGTGCTGGTCTATGGCCTGATCTATACCTTCATCCACGATGGCCTGGTGCACCAGCGCTGGTTCCGCTGGGTGCCCAAGCGTGGCTATGCCAAGCGGCTGGTCCAGGCGCACAAGCTGCACCATGCCACGATCGGCAAGGAAGGCGGGGTCAGCTTCGGCTTTGTCATCGCGCGTGATCCCGTGGTGCTGAAGCGCGAATTGCGCGAACAGCGCGCCGCCGGCATCGCCGTACTGCGCGAAGCGGTCGAGTAAGGCCCCTTCCCCGCATTATCCAGATCCTCCCCGCATGGCGGGGAGGTGGCAGGCCGCAGGCCTGACGGAGGGGCGTTCAGCCCAGTTCCACCACATCCCCCACGGCCACCTCGGCCGCGCCATCGGGAATGGCATTCATGCCAAACCCCGGCGGGCGCTGCCACAGCCGCCCCATGCGGCGCAGCGTGGCCAGCGGCTCGTGGTCATGGCTTTCTCCCGTCTGCGGGTCTTGCGTGGTGATCACGCAGCGCGTGCAGGGCTTGACCAGCCGCAGGGTGAGCGCACCGATGCGCAAGCTGGTCCAGCCTTCTTCGGCAAAGGCCGCAGGCGCCCCGGCGATCACCAGGTTGGGGCGAAAGCGCGCCATGGCGATCGGCGCTGGCAGTTGCGCGTTGAGCGCATCGAGCGACTCCTGCGTGGTGACCAGCAACGGAAAGCCGTCGGCAAAGCCCACGGCATCGCCCGGCTGGCCATAGCGCGGATCGACCGGGCGGATCACGTCATCGCCCATGTGGAAAAGGTGAACCGGCTGGCCCAGGCGCGCTGAAAGCCACGCGTCGGCCTCGGCGCCAGCGGGGGTGGCTGCCAGGCTGTCTCCCCACACCTTGACCGCGCGGCGCTCGGCCGTGGTCGGCATCGCCACCTTTACCGATGGCGCAGCCGCATGGTGCAGCGTCACGCCGCCATCGGCCTGCGGCAAGGCGCGCAGCAGGGCCATCGCCGGCAGTTCGCGGCGGGTAAGGAAGCGCCCCTGCGGATTGACGATCATCCAGCGCCGATCACCCGCCACGCCCTGCGCGGTAATCGTGGCGCGCTCCAGCGCCTCTCCCCCCAGGGACTTGACCGGATAGCGATGAATGGCGGCAAGCTGCATGCGATGTCCTATTCGGCGCGGGTCCAGATCCAGGTGCCGCTCAAGACCATGACCGCTGCCGGGATCAGCACCCAGGGCCAGCCGGCGGTGAACGCGGTTACCCCCACGCTCAGCGCCATGGTGGCGAGCGCGGCCTTCTTGGCGCGGCGGGGGATGGCGCGCCGGGTGCGCCATTCCCGCAAGGGCGGGCCCCACTTGGGATGATCGAGCAGGCGCTGCTCCCACGCGGGGTTGCCGCGCGCAAAGCAGAACACTGCCAGCAGCAGGAACGGCACTGTGGGCAGCAGCGGCAGGAACGCGCCCACCGTGCCCAGCCCGACAAAGAACAGGCCCGCAGCCGTCCAGAGATGGCGGCGGACCATGCCCGCCGTCAGCCCGCCGCAGCCAGGCGCGCGGCGTGGCCCTGCACCAGCGCGATCATGTTGGGCAGGCCCTGCGTGCGGTTGGACGAAAGCTGGTTCTTGAGATTGAACGGCGCCAGCGCCTCGGCAATGTCCATGCCTGCCACCTCGGCAGCGGGCCGGTCCTGCACGGCGGCCAGGACCAGGGCAATGATGCCCTTGGTGATCGCCGCGTTGCTATCGGCCAGGAAATGCAGGGCGCCGCCCTCCCCCTCGGTGGGATAGACCCATACCGCTGCCGAGCAGCCACGCACCAGCGTGGCATCGGTTTTCAGCGCATCGGGCATCGGCTCAAGCTCTCGCCCAAGGTCGATCAGCAGGCGATAGCGTTCATCGCCATCGCTGAACTCGTACTCTTCGAGAATGTCGGCAAGGGTGCGCATAGGCTGGGCCTTAGGCGGCGTGGACAAATTCCGCAATGCCACGGTTGCCCTGCAAGAGGCCCTGGCGAGGCGCGAGGCCGCAGGAAGAGTGGGCCTCTTTCAAGGCGGAGCAACGCTGCCAGGGCCTCTTGCAGGGCAACCCCTCCGGGGCTGGACCAAAAACCGCCATTTCCGCGTCGGCTCGTCGCGCAATATTCCCGATATTCCGCTTCCTCGCCTCCTTGAACTGGCGGTTTTTGCTTCCAGCCGTGGCACTGCGGAATTTGTCCACGCCGCCTAATGCGGGAACCAGCCCACCTCAAGCCTCAACGATCGCGCAGGGATTCGATTTCGCGGGCAAGGTCGGTCGAGCCGCGCTGATCGGTCAGGATGCGCTCCAGCACCTCAACCCGGCTGCGCAGCGCAGCCACTTCGCGCGCGAGGGCGGCATTTTCCGCCGCATCGGCGATGGGATAGGTATCCTGTTGGGCGCAGTGGCGGCGGTGGCGCAGGCTGGCCCAGGCCAGGATCGCGACGATGGCAACAAGAGTGGCTCCAAAGCTCACGGGTAGGAAATCCTTGGCTGGACCGGGTAAATCGGGCGGGGGGAAAAGGGAGGGCGGGTAAACGCGATCAGTTGAACTGGGGCATGGCCGAAGCCTCGCGCCCCTGCATCATGCCTTCCAACACGCGCACGCGCTGTTCCAGACGGGCGGTCTGGGCGGCGTATTGCGCGGCCTGCTCGGCCGTGGCGCGGGTGGTGGCGATGATTTCCCGCTCGCGCTGATCCATCCGGCGCGACCAGGCCTGCGCCGCCATTACCAGGCCGACCAGCAAGGTGGCGAGGGTAGCAAAGGCCAGCAGGACGATGGCACCGGCGGCAGTCATTGCAGCTTGCCCGAAACCGGGGCGCGGGCGGCGCCATCGTGCTGGCTGCCTTCGATGCGGTTGACATCGCGCAGCGCCTCGATCTGCAGGGCCACGTCATAGCCACCATCGGTGACGATGCGCTCCAGCACGCGCACGCGGTCTTCCAGCGCCTGGTTCTGCACCGCGTATTGGGCGGCTTTTTCGGCCGTGGCGTTGGCCTGGATTTCCGCCATCCGCCGGCTGTGCCGGGTCCAGATCGCAAGGCCTGCGATCATGAACGGGGCAAGCGGGATAAGCAGGGCAAGTGTTCCGTGATCCATGGCAGCAGTCCCCTTCGAAGTGCCGGGATGGGATGGGATGGGATGGGATGGGATGGGATGGGATGGGATGGGATGGGATGGGATGGGATGGGATGGGATGGGATGGGATGGGATGGGATGGGATGGGATGGGATGGGATGGGATGGGATGGGATGGGATGGGATGGGATGGGATGGGATGGGATGGGATGGGATGGGATGGGATGGGATGGGATGGGATGGGATGGGATGGGATGGGATGGGATGGGATGGGATGGGATGGGATGGGATGGGATGGGATGGGATGGGATGGGATGGGATGGGATGGGATGGGATGGGATGGGATGGGATGGGATGGGATGGGATGGGATGGGATGGGATGGGATGGGATGGGATGGGATGGGATGGGATGGGATGGGATGGGATGGGATGGGATGGGATGGGATGGGATGGGATGGGATGGGATGGGATGGGATGGGATGGGATGGGATGGGATGGGATGGGATGGGATGGGATGGGATGGGATGGGATGGGATGGGATGGGATGGGATGGGATGGGATGGGATGGGATGGGATGGGATGGGATGGGATGGGATGGGATGGGATGGGATGGGATGGTGGCTTAGCGCAGGCTTTCGATTTCCTGAGCCAGGCGCGGGTTGCTCGAGACATAGAAGTGTTCGACTTCGGCCAGGCGGCGGTCGATGTCGCGCAACGAGGCGCGCACTTCGCGGGCCGAACGGGCGGGCGATTGGCGCACGCCCTGCCAGAACTTCTGCTCCTGCCGATCGGCATAGAGCGAGGCCGGCTTCTTTTCGGCCAGGAAACCCAGCGCGAGATAGATGATCGGCAGGAAGCCGAGCCCGCAGCAGGTGCCGACGATCAGCGCCAGCCGCACCCACAGCACATCAACCCCGGTGTAGTCGGCAATCCCGGCGCACACGCCCATGAACTTGCCGTTGACCTTGTCGCGATAGAAACGGGTACGGGCAGCGCTCATTTCACGGTCCCCTTGGTTTGCGTCATCAGCCGATCGAGTTCCGACAGGTCGGCCTGGTGGTTGGCGCGCTCGGCCGCCAGGCTGGCCGGGCGGAATTGCGGGTTTTCGCTGGCAACCAGGCGCTCCACCGTGTCCATCCGCTCTTCCAGGCGGCGCGCGACGCGATAAAGCTCTTCCAGCAACTGCTCATCGCCGCTGGTCAGGGTTGCGGCGGTCTTCCACTTGGTCATGTAGTGCAGCACGATCCATGGCAGCGCGACGAACAGCGTTACCAGGGCAAAGAACGGCGTAAGGTCCATATCGCCCATGGTGATCAGCCCTCCTTGCCCATGGCGCGCTTCATCGCGGCCAGTTCCTCGTCGATCTTGTCCTGCCCGGCGAGGGCGGCAATCTCATCGGCCAGGCTGGGCGTGCCACTTTCAGCGATGCTCAGCGCATCGGCGCGGCCTTCGGCATAATCGACGCGGCGTTCGAGCTGGTCGAACCGCGACAGCGCCTCGTCCACGCGCTCGCTGGTCATCAGGGCACGCAGGCGCACGCGGTTTTCGGCGCTTTCCAGGCGGGCGGCAATGGCGGTCTGACGGCTGCGGGCCTCGCGCAGGCGGGTCTGCAGCTTTTCGATGTCCTGCTCATAGGCGCGCATCGAATCGTCGAGCACCGCCACTTCGCCGCGCAGCTGGTCGGCCATGTCGGCGGCCTTCTTGCGCTCCATCAGGGCAGCGCGGGCCAGATCCTCGCGGTCCTTCGACAGGGCCAGCTGGGCCTTGTCGGCCCAATCGGCCTGCAGGCGGTCAAGCTTGGCCACGTGGCGCAGCATTTCCTTCTGGTCGGCAATGGTCCGCGCGGCCGAGGCACGCACCTCGACCAGCGTCTCTTCCATTTCCAGGATGATCATGCGGATCATCTTGGCCGGATCGTCGGCCTTGTCCAACAGATCGTTGAAATTGGCGGCAATGATATCGCGCGTGCGCGAAAAGATGCCCATCAGGTTTGCTCCGTTGAAAAAGGGCCTTGCGGCGTTCGTATCACTTTGGCCGGTCCCCGACGAGGGCCGCATCCGCGCGGCCCGCAGCGCATCGTCAAAGCGCGAGGAACCACCGGAAGACTGCGGGCCTGCCGGCACGGGTTCGAGAATGGAATTCATGCCAGGCCCCCGGTGATGGCCGCGACCGAGCGGGTGATGCCGGTGTGGCCAGCCGACGCGGCGTGGACGCTGTGGCCCAGGCCGGGCAGTTCCGGCATGTGGTTGGCCAGGACCACTGCATTCATCGCCAGCATCGCGGCAATGCTGACCAGGGCGGCGCGGCCAAGACGGGTGGAGAAGAACGGGGCGGTGGTCATCGGGGTTACTCCAAAGCGGTTGTCCTGTGTTCAGCAAGGCCCGTGCCAAATTTGAAAAGTGGCTGATTTTCGCCGTTTTGCGAAAATTCTCCGCCCCGTAGAATGGCGCATCTTGCCCGCACTTGGGAAAATATGCCAAATGTTGGGCCATGGATCGCGAAGTTCAGTTCATCGGCCAATCCAGCGCCTTTCTCGACGCGGTCGAGCGGGCCAGCCGCGCCGCGCCGATGCGCCGCCCGGTACTGGTGATCGGTGAACGCGGCACTGGCAAGGAACTGATCGCCGAACGCCTGCACCGCCTGTCCACGCGCTGGCAGGAACCGCTCGTGACGATGAACTGCGCCGCCCTGCCCGAAACCCTGATCGAGGCCGAACTCTTCGGGCACGAGGCCGGCGCCTTTACCGGCGCGACCCGCGCGCGTGTCGGCCGCTTTGAAGAGGCGGACAAAGGCACGCTGTTCCTGGACGAGTTGGGCACGCTGTCGATGGGCGCGCAGGAACGCCTGCTGCGCGCGGTGGAATATGGCGAGGTGACGCGCATCGGCGCCAGCCGGCCGATCCGCGTGGACGTGCGCATCGTCGCTGCCACCAACGAGGATTTGCCGAAGATGGCCGCGCAAGGCCGCTTTCGCCCCGACCTGCTCGATCGCCTCAGCTTCGAGGTGATCACCCTGCCCCCGCTGCGCGTGCGCGAAGGCGACGTGGCCGTGCTGGCCGAGTATTTCGGCCGGCGCATGGCGGCCGAACTGCAATGGGATGCCTGGCCGGGCTTTGCCCCCCATGCCCAGCAGCAGCTGGAAACACACGCCTGGCCCGGCAACGTGCGCGAATTGCGCAACGTGGTGGAACGCGCGGTCTATCGCTGGGACGATCCCGACCGCCCGATCGCGCATGTACAGTTCGATCCGTTTGAAAGCCCGTGGAAACCCGCCGCCTTGATGGCCCCGGCAACCACCGATGCATGCACCACGGTGCTGCAGCACGCGGCTAGCGCCGCCGATTTCGACACGATCCAGGATCTGCGTGCCGCAGTCGACTCCCACGAGCGCGCCATCCTGGAGCATCACCTGGGCCGCAACCGCTATAACCAGCGGCAGACCGCCAAGGCGCTGGGCGTGACCTATGACCAGTTGCGCCACTGCCTGAAAAAGCACGGTCTGCTGGAGCGTGGACAGGGGTGATGTCTGCAGGTGTTGTTTCAGGTTTCCACCACTCCCAACCCCCTCCTCTAAAGAAGAGGGGGCTTTTTGATGCGGTTCTGCTCCTCCTCTTCAGAGGAGAGGGTCGGGGGGTGGTGGAAGCCGCACACTTCCCACAAACCCCATGGCGCTAACCCGCCTGACCCTGCGCGATTTTCGCAACCATGCGGCCACCCGGCTTGATGGCATGGCGCGCTTCAACGTGCTGGTGGGGGAAAACGGCGCGGGCAAGACCAACGTGCTGGAAGCGCTGTCGCTGCTGGCGCCGGGCCGCGGCCTGCGCCGTGCCCAGCCGGCCGAAATGGCCGCGCGCCATGGTGATGGCAGCTTTGCCGTGGCGGCCGAGATGGAAGAGGGCGAACTTGTGCTGGGCACCCACACCCAGCCCGCTGCGCCTGGCCGCCGCCTGGTCAAGGTCAACGGCGCACAGGCACCGGCGGCGCGGTTGGCGGAATGGCTCTCGCTCACCTGGCTGACCCCGGCGATGGACCGGCTGTTTGCCGAAAGCGCGGGCAACCGCCGCCGTTTCCTCGATCGGCTGGTGCTGGCCCGTCTGCCCGGCCATGCCCAGACCAGCGCCCGCTATGAAAACGGCCTGCGCGAACGCAACCGCCTGCTGGCAGACGACCGCGAACCCGATCCCGCCTGGCTCGACGCGCTGGAAACACAGCTTGCGCAGACGGGTGCGGCGATCGTCGCGGCGCGCGCCGACCTGGTGGCCGATCTTGGCGCCGTGCTGGAAACCGTGCCCGAACAGCCTTTTGCCCGGCCGTCGCTGGCCTATGCCAGCGAAACCCCGGCCGATGAAGAGGCCCTGCGCAGCGCCTTGCGCCAGGGCCGCCGCCGCGATCGCGCGGCCGGGCGCACGCTGATCGGCCCGCACCGCGATGATCTGGCCGTGCGCCTGGCCACCAAGGATGCCCCGGCAGCCGATTGCTCCACCGGGGAGCAGAAGGCGATGCTTATCGCCATCGTGCTGGCCCATGCCGAACTCACCGCCGGCCCGCGCCCGCGCCTGCTGCTGCTCGATGAAATCGCCGCCCACCTCGATCCGCTGCGCCGCGCCGCGCTCTATGAACGGCTCGCTGCCTCGGGCGCGCAAGTGTGGATGACCGGCACCGAAGCGGCGCCCTTTGCCGAAATCGCCGGCGAAGCGGCGATGTGGCATGTGCACGATGGAGCGGCAGTGCGGGATTGATCCCAACCAGCAATACCCACGTCACCCCGGGCTTGACCCGGGGTCCCGCTTTTCCTTGGTGCGTCACGAAAACAGCGGGACCCCGGGTCAAGCCCGGGGTGACGGGTTATTTTGGTGCAAGGCCTTGGCCAAGGCCTGGGCCACGGCTGGCTGGGTGGCGACAACGATCGCATCCACTCCCTGCGCATTGGGGTGCATGTGATCGGGCAATTGCAGCGCCGGCCGGGCAATGATCGGCTGCAGGAAGAACGGCACCAGCGCGGCATCATACTTTTTCGCCAGGGCCGGCCAGATCGGGTTGAACGCGGCCACGTAATCCGCCCCCATGTTGGGCGCGGCGAGCATGCCGGTGAGCATCACGGGAATGCCGCGCCGCTTGAGGTCAGCAACGATCGCATCGAGGTTGGCGCGGGTCTGTGCCGGCGGCAGGCCGCGCAGCATGTCGTTGCCGCCCAGGCCGACCATCACCAGCGCCGGCTTGCGCGGCTGGTTATCCAGCGTGAAGGCCAGCCGCTGCCGCGCCGCCGCCGTGGTATCGCCCGAAACGCCGGCATTGATCACCCGCGCCTTGACCCCCGCGGCATTGAGCGCCGCCTGCAACCGCGCCGGATAGCTTTGCCCCTGGTCCAGCTGGTATCCGGCATAGAGGCTGTCTCCAAATGCCAGGATCACCGGCGCGTCTGCCGGCACAGCGGCGGCGACTGGCGCACCTGCAGCCGTGGTCGCGCCCCGCGTTTCCAGCGCATCGGGCGCCTTGTCGCGCGAACAGCCGGCAAGCGACAGCGCAGCCAGGGCAGCAAGAACCGGAACAGCAGAAACAGGCGCGCGCATCGGGTTTCCCATAAAGACAGGTGCTGCCCCCATGTCGTTGGTGGAATGGCCGGTTGCAAGATGCTTGCCGTCTATGCCACTCCCGCGCGGTGACCAGCCCTGCCCCGCTCATTTCCGCCCGCGCACTCACCCTTTCCCTTGGCCGCGACGCCGCCCGTGTCGATATTCTCAAGGGTCTGGACCTTGCGGTGATGGCCGGGGAAACGGTGGCCCTGCTGGGGCCGTCCGGCTCGGGCAAGTCATCGCTGCTGGCGGTGCTGGCCGGGCTTGAACGGGCGAGCGGCGGCACGCTGCTTGTCGCAGGCGCGGATTTTTCCACGCTCGATGAAGATGGCCTTGCCACCGCGCGGCGTGGCCGCATCGGCATCGTGCTCCAGGCGTTTCACCTGCTGCCAACGATGACCGCGCGCGAGAACGTGGCAACGCCGATGGAACTGGCCGGCATGGCCGATGCCATGCAGCGGGCCGAGGCGGAACTGGGCGCCGTGGGCCTGGCCCACCGGCTCGATCACTATCCCGGCCAGCTTTCGGGTGGCGAGCAGCAGCGCGTGGCGATTGCCCGCGCACTGGCCCCGCGCCCGGCGCTGCTGTTTGCCGATGAACCGACCGGCAACCTCGATACCGCGACCGGCACAGCCGTGGCCGATCTGCTGTTCGATCGCGCGCGCCAGGCCGGGGCAACCTTGCTGATGGTCACGCACGATGAAGCGCTGGCCCAGCGCTGTGGCCGCATCCTGCGCCTGGCCGATGGCCGCATCGTGGCGGACGAAACCCGATGACCGCCACGGCGCTGGCCGGCGACACCCAAAAACGAGGCCTGGGCTGGGGCACGGCCTGGACACTGGCGCGGCGGGGATTGGACTGGAAATTCCGGGGCTTGCGCCTGCTGGTCGTCTGCCTGGTGCTGGGCGTGGCGGCACTGGCCGCGATCGGCACGCTGACCGATGCCGTGCGCGGCGAACTCGATCAACGCGGCCAGGCGATGCTGGGCGGCGATGTGGAGGTGGAACTGGCCGGGCGCCAGGCCTTTGCCCCGGAACAGGCGGCCTTTACCCGCGCCGGCACGCTCTCGATCGGGGCACGCATGCGGGCCATGGCCACCGTGCCCGGCGCCGATGGCACCGCCGTGCCAATCGAACTCAAGGCAGTGGACGGCGCCTGGCCGCTCTATGGCCGTTTCACCCTGGCCGATGGCCGCGCGGTGGGCGCGCCCGACGCCACAACCGCGTGGATCGCGCCGGGCGTGGCGCAGCGGCTGGGCGTGTCCACTGGCCAGCCCTTGAAGATCGGCAGCGCCACATTCCGCATCGGCGGGGGGATCGCGGACGAGCCCGATCGCCTGGGCGAAGGTTTTGGCCTGGGCCCGACGGTAATCATCAGCCGCGCCGGGCTGGATGCCACCGATCTTGTTCAGCCCGGCGCCATGGCGCGCTGGAAATACCGCCTGCGCCTTCCCCCCACCGCCCAGCCGCAGGCCGTAGCCGACGCCCTCACCCGCCAGTTCCCCA
>NZ_KE148373.1:25716-26101 GCF_000410615.1 Novosphingobium sp. B-7
CGCCCGGGCTCGATCGCTTTGTTTCGCGAATCGGGCAATTCCTGGCGCTGGTGGCGCTGGCCGCCTTGCTGATTGCCGGCATCGGCATTGGCAATGGCGTGGCCTCCTACCTTGAGGCGCGGCGCGGGGCGATCGCCACGCTCAAGATCCTGGGCGCCACCGGGGCTGACATTGCACGGATCTATCTTCTGCAACTGGGCCTGGCCACGCTGCTGGCAATCGGCCTTGGCCTGGCGCTGGGGGTGGCGGCCACCCCGCTGATCGGCCTGGCGCTGAAAGATCTTTTGCCGATCCCCACCGGCCTGGTGCTGGCGCCCGGCGCGCTCGCCATGGCCGCGCTGCAGGGCGCGCTGATTGCCGCCACCTTTGCCGCGCCGCCGCTGCT
>NZ_KE148374.1:0-4423 GCF_000410615.1 Novosphingobium sp. B-7
CCCGGCCCCGGCTGCTGCCGTGCCCGCGCCGCGCCGCTTTACCCCGGTGGTGGCGCCCAAGCGCCCCGAACCGGCCAAGAAGCCGGCGCATGCCCCGCGTGACAAGAACGCCAATGATCGCCGCCAGGCGGGCAAGCTGACCGTGACGCGCGCGCTCAACGAAGACGAGGGCGCTCGCGCCCGTTCGCTCGCCGCGCTCAAGCGCGCCCGTGAAAAGGAGCGCCGTGCGCACTTCGCCGGGCAGACCCAGGCGCGTGAAAAGCAAGTGCGCGATGTGATCGTGCCTGAAGCGATCACCGTGCAGGATCTGGCCAACCGCATGGCTGAAAAGGCCGCGGACCTGGTCAAGGCGCTGTTCAAGATGGGCATGATGGTCACCATCAACCAGGCCATCGACCAGGATACCGCCGAACTGCTGGTGACCGAATTTGGCCACAACATTCAGCGCGTGAGCGATAGCGACGTCGATATCGATACCGCTTCGGACATCGATGCCGATACCACGCTCAAGTCGCGGCCCCCGGTCGTGGCGATCATGGGCCACGTTGACCATGGCAAGACCAGCCTGCTCGACGCGCTGCGCGGCACCGACGTGGTGCGCGGCGAAGCCGGCGGCATCACGCAGCATATCGGCGCCTATCAGATCAAGACCAAGGGCGGCGATTACATCACCTTCCTGGATACGCCAGGCCACGAAGCCTTTACCGAGATGCGCATGCGCGGTGCCAATGTCACCGACATCGTCATCCTGGTGGTGGCTGCCGATGATGGCATCATGCCGCAGACGATCGAAGCCATCAATCACACCAAGGCGGCCGGCGTGCCGATGATCGTGGCGATCACCAAGGCCGACAAGCCCGAGGCGAACCCGCAGAAGATCCGCGAACGTCTGCTCGAACACGAAGTGATCGTGGAAGACATGTCGGGCGACGTGCAGGACGTGGAGGTTTCCTCCAAGACCGGCGCGGGTCTCGACACGCTGATCGAGAAGATCCTGCTCCAGGCCGAACTGATGGAACTGCGTTCCAACCCCGATCGCGCCGCCGAAGCGACCGTGATCGAGGCCAAGCTCGACAAGGGCAAGGGCCCGCTGGCGACCGTGCTGATCAACCGCGGCACGCTGCATGTGGGCGATATCCTGGTGGTAGGCACCCAGTCTGGCCGCGTGCGCGCCATGCTGGATGACAAGGGCCGCCAGGTGAAGTCTGCGCCGCCTTCGCTGCCGGTCGAAGTGCTCGGCATTGGCGGCGTGCCGATGGCTGGTGACACGCTGACCGTGGTGGAAAACGAAGCACGTGCCCGTGAAGTGGCGGCCTATCGTCAGGAGAAGGCCACTGCCAAGCGCACCGCCGTTGCGCCGTCGAGCCTGGAGAACATGTTCTCTGCGCTGGCGGCCAAGCAGAGCGTCATCGAGTATCCGGTGGTGATCAAGGCCGACGTGCAGGGCTCGACCGAAGCGATCGTCAATGCGCTCAACCGCTTGTCGACCGACGAGATCAAGGTGCGCGTGCTGCATTCCGGCGTGGGTGCGATCACCGAAAGCGACGTGGGCCTGGCCCAGGCTTCCGGCGCACCGATCGTGGGCTTCAACGTCCGTCCCAACGCCAAGGCGCGCGAGCTGATCGAGCGCAACAAGGTGCGGATGAAGTACTTCGACGTGATCTATCAGCTGACCGACGACATCGCCAAGGAAATGGCGGGCGAGCTTGGTCCGGAGCGCATCGAAACCGTTGTGGGCCGTGCGGAAGTCAAGGAAGTCTTCCCCGCGGGCAAGAAGGACAAGGCAGCCGGTCTGCTGGTGCTGGAAGGCTACATCCGCAAGGGCATCTATGCGCGTCTTACCCGCAACGATGTTATCGTCAGCAAGACCACGATTGCCTCGCTGCGTCGCTTCAAGGACGACGTTTCGGAAGTGCGCGCGGGCCTGGAATGCGGTGTGGTGTTGCAGGACACCAACGACATCAAGGCTGGCGACACGCTGGAAGTGTTCGAAGTGGAAGAGCGCGAACGCACGCTCTGATCTTCGGATCGGTAAACACGAAAAGGCGGCCTTTCCCACGGGAAGGGCCGCCTTTTTCGTTCATGGCTCTGGCGATTGCAGCCTGTGTCAGGCGCGCGCTGTGGAGCACGACCCTGGCACAAAAAGGGGCGGCCTTTTACAAGGCCACCCCTTGATGTGATCCGGTCGCGCGCGGATCAGAACGTATTGGCGATCACCGAGGCGATCACGCCGCTGCCGATTGCCACCAGCAGGGCATCGTTGCCCGACCGCACCCAGTGATAGCCACGCGGCGGCGCCGACAGGCGACGGTACTGGTGGTAATCGACCACGCGATAGTTGGGCGCGCGGCGGTGGTCGAAGCGCTGCCCCTTGCGGAACGGGTTGGGCTTCATCTTGACCGGTCCGCGGCGCACGTCGTGGCGTTGATCGTGGCGCGCATCATAGTGCTGGGCCAGCGCGGGGGTGGCGGCGGGCAGGGCCACCGCAAGGGCGGCAACCGTGGCGAGAAACTTGTTCATGGCGGTCCTTTCCAATGAAACTGACCCTGCCTCAACGGCTCAACGCCGTGCCGGCTCCCACGACAAATGTCTGACTTTGTATCGATTTTGTTACCTAATCGGCCGTCAGCGCAGGGTGAGCCGCAAGTGGATGCCATGGCGCGACCGCAGGGTCAGGCGGCTGATCGGTTCCGGCGCGGAGCCTGCGGCGGGCGCCAGGCGAAATTCGCGCAGCAGCGTGGCCAGCACGATCATCGCCTCTTGCATGGCAAAGCCCTGGCCGATGCACACGCGTGGGCCCTTGCCGAACGGCAGCCAAGCCTCGCGCGCGGCCCTGGCATTCTCGGCGCGGGCAAAGCGGCCCGGATCGAACGCGTGCGGGCAGGCCCAGTTGTCGGCGTTGCGCTGGATCAGCCAGGGCGACACCACCGCGAGATCGCCCGACGCCATCGCCTTGCCGCGCATGATCTGCGGCGCGACGACCTCGCGCATCAGGAAGCTGACCGGGGGATAGAGGCGCAGCGCTTCCTGAAAGAGATGGCGCAGTTCGGGCAAAGCCTTGAGATGATCGGCGGCGAGCGGGCTGCCCCCCGTGACAGCGGCGATTTGCGCGGCCAGGCGATCCTGTAGCCCCGCGTCGCCAGCCAGAAGATAACTGGCCCAGGCCAGCGCGGATGCCGAGGTTTCGTGGCCGGCGAGGAAGATCGTGCCAAGCTGATCGAGCAGGGCCTCGCGCGAAAACGGTGCGCCGCTATGCGGATGGCGCGCATCGAGTAGCGCATCGAGAATATCGGCCGGCGGCAGGGGCTGGCCCAGGCGCGCGCGCATTGCCATCCGGGCATCGACGAGCGGGGCGAACAGCGTGCGGATAGCGGCGGCGGCCTGGGACAGCCGCTGGCGCTGGCGCATGAGCGGCAGGCGGTAGAGGCGCAGCATGGCATAGCGCTGGGCATGGCGCTGATAGCGATCAAAGGCGGCAAAGACGGTTTCGGCCGCATCGGCGGGCAGGCTTTGTGAAAACAGCGTGCGATAGATCACGTCTGCCGTCACCGCCGTCATCGCCTGTTCCATATCCACCGGCCCCCGCGCCGCCGCCTGGTGCAGGTTCCCGGCCATATCCTGCGCAACGGCACGCATGGCCGGCCAGGCGCGGCCAAGGCCAGCCTGGGCGAAAGCGGGATTGATCATCGCGCGCTGCGCCTGCCACTGCGCGCCATTGGCAGAAAACACGCTTTCGCCCATCAACGGGCGCAGCAGTTCGGTCATCAAGCCGTGCTTGGGCCACGGGCAGTGGCGTTCTTCCAGCACATCTCGCGCCAGGGCCAGGTCGTTGATCACGAAAAAGCGCAGCAGCGGAAAGCGCACCGTGCCCATTTTCATGCGATAGGATTTTTCGAACAGCGTGTGGATCCAACTGCCCCAGCCGATCACGAAACGGCGCAGCAGGCCCGCCTTGCGCCGCAACGGCGTAGGGAACGGCGGCACGACCAGCGCGGGCGGCTCGGTCATGCCCGCGATACCTGGCGAAAGGCGGCGATACTGGCGGCGAGTGGCTGGTCGCTGCAGGTGAGGCCGAGGTAATCGAGCGGTGACGGGCGATCGAGCCGGCGCAGATAATCGAAATGGGTGAGATACTTGTCCTTGCGCCGCGCGGCATAGGTCTGGGCATCGCAAAACGCGAACCAGCGCGGGGACAACTGCACCAGCCCAGCGTGGCGGGCTGGCGCGCGGCCCAGCCAGGGATCGACCAGCGGGGTGGCTGCGCCATCGGAGGGCGAGCCGATGTCGAGCCAGGCGAAACGGCCCTGCGCCAGCTTTGCCATGGTGCCGGCAAAATCGCGGGCGTCGCGGCGAGAGGCGAGCATCGGCAGGCTGGCCCCCAGCGTGACCAGCGCCACGCGGGAAGGCAGCACGCCGCCGTGGC
>NZ_KE148374.1:4712-13856 GCF_000410615.1 Novosphingobium sp. B-7
CCAGCCAGGCCTGCCCGATCAGCATGGCAAATAGCGCTGCGCCCAACCCGGCCAGCAGCGGCAGCACCAGCAGCGCCAGCGCCGGCAGGAACAGCGCCACGCGGCTGCCGTGCGGCACGCGGCGCAGGCAGGCAAGATCGGTCTGCCACAAGAGGCGGACATAGGCGCGGGCGCTGGCCAGCAGCACGCGCAGGCCGCCCCTGATCCAGGCGCGGCGCACGATATCGTCCCACGCCAGGACGTGGAAAGCGCTGGTGATCGTGGTGGTGGCATCGGCAACCGTCCAGGCAGTGTCCCCATGTCCGGCGGCGTGCCGCGCCGACAGGATCAGGGAATTGCCTGCGCAATCACGCGCATTGTGTGCGGCGATCTGTTGTGCGAGCAATCCATGATAGAAACGCGCGCCCCTCGGGTCGAAACCACCAATATAGAACACTTTGCGCTTGAACATTGCCCCATCCACGCCAAATACATGGTCAGGTGATATCACAAGTGCAGGGGGCTGACGTGTGTGATCCAGGGCAGAGGGACTACTGTCTGTTCCTTAATGGATTTAAATACAACCGCAATGGATCATGCCGGCGCCATGACAATGCTTATGGCATTGCCGGGGGCGGCCGAGAGGCTGATCGCCGCCGCGCCGATGCCGCGTTCTTTCGCGGCCTGCGGCAAGAGGGCGATCCCATGGCCTGGCCGGTGTGGCTGGCGGTGCGTGCATTTGGCTGGTTCTTCTTCAATTATCATGGGTTTCCGTGGCGCGGCCAACTCGTGCGCAAGATCTTCCCCCGCTATTGACCCAAGGTTCTGGCGAAATCGCGGGCAATGCCCCATATAGGGCGCGATGAACCGCCAGAATGCCTCTCCCGAACAACGCTCGGTCCGCCTGCTCAAGGTGGGCGAGCAGGTGCGCCACGTATTGTCCGAACTGCTCACGCGCCAGTACGTCCATGATGATGTGCTCAGCGCGCATACCGTGTCGGTTACCGAAGTGCGCATGTCGCCCGATCTGCGCCACGCCACCGTCTTCATCAAGCCTTTGCTTGGCGAGGACGAAGAGATCGTGCTCAAGGCCCTGCGCACGCACACCGCCTATTTCCAGAAGGAAGTGGCCGGCCGGCTCAAGCTGAAATATGCCGCGCGGATCAAGTTCCTGCCCGATGAAAGCTTTGACGAGGCATTTCGGATCGATGCGCTGCTGTCCGATCCGCGCGTGCGCCGCGATCTGGGCGAGGATGCGGCGGGAGAGGGCGAGGGCTGATCGGCCCCGCCACCGCCTCGCGCCACAATGGCCAAGCTCTATTTCTATTATGCCAGCATGAACGCTGGCAAATCGACCAACCTGCTCCAGGCCGCGTTCAACTATCACGAGCGTGGCATGGCAACGATGCTGTGGACCGCCGCGCTCGATGATCGCGCCGAACACCTTGGGCCGGGGCGGGCCATTGCCAGCCGCGTTGGCCTTTATGCCGATGCCCACCGCTTTTCCCCGCAAACCGATCTGTGGCAGGCGGTCAGCGCCGAACTGGCCACGGGGCCGCTCGCCTGCGTGCTGGTGGACGAGGCGCAGTTCCTGACCAGGGCACAGGTATGGCAACTGGCCGATCTGGCCGATCGCGCGGGCGTTCCCGTGCTGTGCTATGGCCTGCGCACTGATTTCCGCGGAGACCTGTTCGAAGGTTCTGCCGCGCTGCTTGGCCTGGCCGACAGCCTGGTGGAATTGAAGGCGGTGTGCCACTGCGGCCGCAAGGCGACGATGAACCTGCGGGTCGATGCACAAGGGCATCCGGTGCGCGAAGGCGCGCAGACCGAAATCGGCGGCAACGAACGCTATCTTTCTCTTTGCCGCGCGCATTTCAGTGCGGCGCTTCGCCAGGACGAACACCCATGAGCGATGGCCTTTACGTTCCCCTGGCCCAGGGCAACCTGGCGCTGGAGCCGCTGGCAGAGCGGCACCGCGAAGGCCTGCGTGCCGCCTGTGCGCAGGATCAGGAGATATGGGCGGTCTATCCGCATGATTATCTGGGCGACAGTTTCGATCCGCAATTCGATCGCCTGCTTGAAGGCGGGACCGCACGGCGGATCTATGCCGTGCTGGCCGATGGCGTGGTGGTGGGCATGACCGGCTGGATCGAGCATGGCGCGCCAGGCTGGTCGATCGAGATCGGCAACAGCTTCATCGTGCCGGCGCTGCGCGGCACGGGCTTCAACGGCCGCCTCAAGCGGCTGATGCTCGGCCATGCCTTTGCCTGCGGACTGGAGCGCGTGGTGTTCAAGGTGGATCGGATCAACGCCCGCAGCCAGGCCGCCGTGCGTAAGCTGGGCGGTGTGGAAGAAGGCCTGATGCGCCACGAACGCCGCACCTGGACGGGCCGGGTGCGCGACACGGTGCTGTTTTCGATCCTGCGCGACGAATGGATGGCACGGCCATGAACGACACGCTGTACAGCCTCGCCACGTTGGCCATTCCGATGATCGTGGCCATCGTGTTTCACGAGGTGGCGCATGGCCGCATGGCCCGCCTGCTGGGTGATCACACCGCGCAGGACATGGGGCGGTTGAGCTTCAACCCGCTGCGCCACGTCGATCCGGTGGGCACGGTGATCCTGCCCGGCATGCTCGCGCTCGCCCATGCGCCGGTTTTTGGCTGGGCCCGGCCGGTGCCGGTCGATGTGCGCGGCCTGCCGCATCCGCGCCGGGCGATGATGCTGGTGGGCGCTGCTGGGCCGGCGATGAACTTTGCCCTGGCCGTGGTGGCGGCGCTGGGCTTGGGGATCATGGCGCGGCTGGCGCCGGGATCGGGCGCGGTGGCCCAGTTCGTGGCGGCGAACCTGGTGAATTTCCTGGCCATCAATCTGTTCCTGGCCTGTTTCAACCTGCTTCCGCTGCCGCCGTTCGATGGATCGCACATCGTCGAGGGCCTGCTGCCGCGCCCGGCGGCGCAGGCCTATGCCCGACTGCGACCCTTGGGCTTTCCGATCATGCTGGTCCTGCTGGTGGTCCTGCCCTGGATGATGCCATCGCTCGATCCGGTGCGTGCAGTCGTCGTGCCGCCGGTGACGTGGTTGGCCGACCATTACATCGCGCTGGCCGAACTGGTAGCAGGCCGCCCGCTGGGCTGATGCCGCGGGGGGATTAACGCCCTTTCAGCTTGGTCGCCAATTGTCGCGCCGGGCTTGATCGTGCGGGCGCGCTGCCCATGTCGATACCATTGGTTCGACATGACAAGGAGTTGGCCCATGATCCGCATTGCTGCACTGGCCGCGCTGGCGCTGGCCGCAACCCCCGCTCTCGCCCAGGCGCCGGCAAGCCCGGCCCGGCCGGCCGAGGCCTCGATCCCCTTCGTCAACCACGGCGGCATTCGCGATTGGCGCGCCCAGGGTGACAGCACGCTCTATGTCCAGGACCAGAGCGGCCAGTGGTATCGTGCCAGCCTGATGGGCCCGGCGTTCGATCTGCCGTTTGCCCAGGCGATCGGTTTCGACGCGCGCGGCACCGATACTTTTGACCGTTTCGCCAGCGTGGTGGTGCACGGGCAAAGCTATCCTGTGCAAAGCCTGGTCAAGGTGGCTGGCCCGCCGATGAAGGCTAAGACGGCGCAGGCAAAGCCTGCGGCCTGACGCGCCCTGCGCCAAAGGGCTGACAGAGCGGCGCGCAGCCGCTAGGGCGCGCGACCATGGCAGATGGCTGGATCATTCTCGACAAGCCGCTGACCCTGGGATCGACCCAGGGTGTGGCGGCGGTGAAGCGCAACCTGCGCGCGCGCGGCCTTGGCAAGTGCAAGGTGGGCCATGGCGGCACGCTCGATCCCCTGGCCACTGGCGTGCTGCCGATCGCCGTGGGCGAGGCAACCAAGCTGTGCGGGCGCATGCTCGATGCGCATAAAGCCTATGCCTTCACCGTGGCCTTTGGCGCAGAAACCGATACGCTCGATCTGGAAGGGGCGGTAATCGGCCACAGTACGGTGCGGCCCACCCGCGCCGCGCTCGATGCGGCGTTGGCGGCCTTTACCGGGCCGATTGCCCAGGTGCCGCCGGCCTATTCCGCGCTCAAGGTCGATGGCGAGCGCGCCTATGACCTGGCGCGCGCCGGGCATGACGTGGTCTTGGCCGCCCGCAACGTGACCATCCATGCGCTGCGCGTGCTGGAAACCCAGGGCAGCGACGCCGCGCTGGACAGCGCCACGCTGGAGGCCGATGTATCCAAGGGCACCTATATCCGCAGCCTGGCGCGCGACATTGCCCTGGCCCTTGGCACACGTGGCCATGTGACCATGCTGCGCCGTCTCAAGGGCGGGCCGTTCACCCTGGATCAGGCGATTTCGCTGGACAAATTGAACGATTGGGGCCAAGGCGCGCCCCTTGAGAACGTAATCTTGCCTGTGGAGGCAGGGCTGGTCGACATCCCGGCTCTTGACCTCAACCCCGAACAGGCCGGGGCGGTCCGCCAGGGCCGCGTTCTTTCGGGGTTGCCCTTTCCTGACGGGCTATGGTGGGCGCGGTGCGGCGGCAAGCCGGTCGCGCTGGTCATGCTGGCAGGCGGCGCCTTGCGCGTTGAACGGGGTTTCAACCTTTGAGCATGTCGCGGAGTGAATACTTATGTCGGTGACCCCGGAAAAGAAGCAGGAAATCATCCAGGACAACGCGCGCGCCGCCGGTGATACCGGTTCGCCCGAAGTTCAGGTGGCTATCCTCACCGAGCGGATCGTCAACCTCACCGAACACTTCAAGGGCCACCACAAGGACAACCATTCGCGTCGTGGCCTTCTGCAGATGGTGAACAAGCGTCGTTCGCTGCTCGACTACCTGAAGAAGAAGGACGTCGATCGCTACAACGCGCTGATCCAGAAGCTTGGTCTGCGTAAGTAAGTTCACAGACGGCCCGCCACCCGGCGGGCCGTTTTGTTTATAGATCCGCCAGCGAGGCTGGGGGGGGGGGGCGGCCGCCACCCGATCGACCGTTTTGTTTGTAGATCTGCCTATCAAGGCAGACAGGCCTGGATTGGCCACGATCCGATGCAAAAGGCATTCGGCGCTGGCGCAATCCATGGTAAGGCAAAGGCGCCTCGCGCAATTCGGCGCAGGCACCACGGGGCCAAGCCCCACACCGGACCGGGACGGCACCCCGGCAGCAAATCCCGCCGGCAATAGGGCCCGTGGGGCGAAGGAATATTCATGTTCGACGTCAAGACCGTATCGCTGGAGTGGGGCGGAAAGACCCTCACTCTGGAAACTGGCCGCATTGCGCGCCAAGCCGATGGTGCCGTGCTGGCTACCTATGGCGAAACCGTGGTGCTTTGCGCGGTGACCGCCGCCAAGTCAGTGAAGGAAGGCCAGGACTTCTTCCCGCTGACCGTGCACTATCAGGAAAAGTTTTCCGCAGCTGGCCGCATCCCCGGTGGCTTCTTCAAGCGTGAACGCGGCGCCACCGAAAAGGAAACGCTGGTCTCGCGCCTGATCGACCGCCCGGTGCGCCCGCTGTTCCCCGAAGGTTTCTACAACGAAATCAACGTCATCTGCCAGGTGATGAGCTATGACGGCGAGACCGAACCCGATATCGTCGCGCTGGTTGCCGCCTCGGCCGCGCTGACCATCTCGGGCGTGCCGTTCATGGGCCCGATCGGCGCTGCGCGCGTCGGCTTCAAGGACGGCGAATACCAGCTCAACCCGTCGCTGTCCGAAGCTGCCTCTGGCCGCCTCGACCTGGTGGTTGCCGCAACCGACGCTGCCGTGATGATGGTGGAATCGGAAGCCAAGGAACTGACCGAAGACGAAATGCTCGGCGCGGTGGTCTTTGCCCACAACGAAAGCCGCAAGGTGATCGGCGCGATCATCGAGCTGGCAGAAAAGGCCGCCAAGGATCCTTGGGAAATCGACCTGTCGGACAACACCGCCGACATCAAGGCCAAGCTCAAGAAGGGCGTTGGCGCCGATATCGCGGCGGCTTACAAGCTGACCGACAAGTCGGCCCGTTCGAACGCCCTGAACGACGTGCGCGCCAAGGCCAAGACGCTGTTTGCGGATGAAACCCCGCAGACGCAGATGGTGGCGATCAAGACGCTCAAGAAGCTGGAAGCCGAAATCGTGCGCGGCGCCATCATCAAGGATGGTCAGCGTATCGACGGCCGCACCGTCACCCAGGTTCGCCCGATCGAATCGATCGTTGGATTCCTGCCGCGCACCCACGGTTCGTCGCTGTTCACCCGCGGCGAAACCCAGGCCATCTGCACCACCACCCTTGGCACCAAGGATGCAGAGCAGATGATCGACGGGCTCGATGGCCTGAGCTATCAGCGCTTCATGCTGCACTACAACTTCCCCCCCTATTCGGTGGGTGAAGTGGGCCGCTTTGGCGCCCCCGGTCGCCGCGAAGTGGGCCATGGCAAGCTGGCCTGGCGCGCGCTCAACCCGGTGCTGCCGACCAAGGACGAGTTCCCCTACCCGATCCGCGTGCTGTCCGACATTACCGAATCCAACGGCTCTTCGTCGATGGCCACGGTGTGCGGCGGCTGCTTGTCGATGATGGACGCTGGCGTTCCCATCGCGCGCCCGGTTTCGGGCATCGCCATGGGCCTGATCCTGGAAGGCAAGGACTTTGCCGTCCTGTCCGACATCCTGGGTGATGAAGATCACCTGGGCGACATGGACTTCAAGGTGGCCGGCACCAGCGAAGGCATCACCTCGCTGCAGATGGACATCAAGATCGCCGGGATCACCGAGGAAATCATGCGCAAGGCCCTGGCCCAGGCCAAGGAAGGCCGCGCGCACATTCTGGGTGAAATGACCAAGGCGCTGGGTTCGGCTCGTAACGAGCTGTCGGCCCATGCTCCGCGCATCGAGACGCTCCAGATCGACAAGTCGAAGATCCGCGAAGTGATCGGCACCGGCGGCAAGGTCATCCGCGAAATCGTCGCGGAAACCGGCGCCAAGGTCGACATCGACGACGAAGGCCTGATCAAGATCTCGTCGTCCGATCTCTCGCAGATCGAAGCGGCCAAGAACTGGATCCTTGGCATCGTCGAAGAACCGGAAGTCGGCAAGGTCTATAACGGCAAGGTCGTCAACATCGTCGATTTCGGTGCTTTCGTGAACTTCATGGGTGGCAAGGACGGTCTCGTCCACGTGTCGGAAATGAAGAACGAGCGCGTGGAAAAGCCGGGCGACGTCGTCAAGGAAGGCCAGGAAGTCAAGGTCAAGGTCCTCGAGATCGACAACCGTGGCAAGGTCCGTCTGTCGATGCGCGTAGTGGACCAGGAAACTGGCGAAGCGCTGGAAGATACCCGCCCGGCGCGCGAACCGCGTGAACCGCGCGGTGATCGTGGCGACCGCGGTGATCGCGGTGGTGACCGTCGTGGCCCGCGCAGCGATCGTGGCCCGCGCCGCGATGGCGATCGTGGTCCGCGTCGCGAAGGTGGCGATCGCCCCCGTCGTGACCGCGACGAAGGCCCGGCTCCCGATCACATGCCGGCGTTCCTCAAGTCTGACGACTGAGGCATTCCGGCCTGATGGCAACAAGGAAGGCTCGCACCACCCGGTGCGGGCCTTTTTTTGCGTCAGGGCCTGGCGCGTTGCCCGGCCCGCTGCGCGCGGTCGGTCAGCATCACGCGGTTACGCCCGGAATTCTTGGCAGCATAGAGCGCGCCGTCTGCCGCGCTGAGTGCGCTTTCCAGGTCGCCACAGGCCACAGCATCGGCAATGCCGCCGGAAATCGTGACCAAGCCGAACGGAACATCGGTGCTGCGGTTGATCATGCGTCGTTCGGCAACCCGGGCCCGCGCGCCATCGAGCAGGGCCAGCGCCTGGCCGGGGTTGTGGCCGGGAAACAGCACGCCGAATTCCTCCCCGCCAATGCGGCCGACAAAGCATTCGCAATCGCGCAGCGTGGCGATGGTTTCAGCAATCACCTTGAGCACGCGATCACCGGCAGCATGGCCGTGGCGATCGTTGATGTGCTTGAAATGATCGATATCCACCACCGCCAAGCACAGCGGGGCGGCCGTCCGGCGCGCCAGATCCAGCGCGGCGGCAAACTGGCGCTCGAACGCGCGGCGGTTGGCCAGCCCGGTCAAGTGATCTTCGTCCGCCACGCGCTGGACCTGTTCCAGCGTGCTCTGCAATTCGGCGCTGCGCTTGCGGCTGGCGGCAAGTTCGGCATGAAGCTGGCTTGCCTGAACCAGCATGGCGCGGGCGGCATCGGCCAGCTTGCGCACCAGTGCCTCGTCGGCCCCGGCCTGTGCCATGTCGGCCAGGTGGCCTTGCAGACTGTCGGAAAAGTCGTCGCTGGCCTGCATGGCATCGTGCGTGCTGCGATCGAACGCGGTCAGGCTTTCGCGCACGTGGCACAGCAGGGTGACGAGTTGTTCGGCGGCCATGTCCTGCGCCGGATGGCGTAGCGCCTGTTCCAGCCAGGCAAGGTCCATCGGCAGGCCGGCGGCGATGCGCTGTACCAGCAATTCGGCCAGGCGTGGGTTTGCGCCGGTGACGCAATCATGCGCCATCACCAGCGTGAACGGACTGATCGGCAGGTCGTGCTCCACCAGCAGCGCCGCCAGCCGTGCCAGCAAGGCCCGCCGACCGGCAAGCGCCTTGGCCGTTTCGGCAAGATCGCCGGCTGCGGCATTGTCTCCCGCCAGGCCAAGCCTGTGCCACAGGCGCTGAAATGGGCTCTCGGCCCGCCGGTGATCGTGTTTCCCCATGGCCGCCAAAACGACAAGGCCGCAACCCGGTTAAGGGTCGCGGCCTTGCGTAGAACCGTGGTAACCGGGTGTCAGGCCCGGTCAAGATAGCCTGGCTTAGCGCACGCGCGGCCCGCCAAACGGCATCGGCGGGGGCGGGCGGCGGTGGCCACGCGGCAGCTGCGCCTGATAGGCGCGACCACAGTGTTCCACGCAGTAGGGGAACCCAGGGTTCACCTTTTCACCGCAGAAATGGAAATCCGGCTCACCCGGGTGGCCCATCGGCCAGCGGCAGATGCGATCGTTGAGATCGAGCAGGCTGGTCTTGTCGGCGATTTCCGGGCTGGGCCGTGCCGGCACCAGGCGACGCGGCGGCGCAGGCGGGATCGGTGCCTGCTGATCGCCGGGGCCCTGGCGCAGGAAGCCGCCCGGGCCAACCGAAACCACACGGGGCGTCGGCGCTGCGGGCGCAG
>NZ_KE148375.1:0-8168 GCF_000410615.1 Novosphingobium sp. B-7
CAATGGCTTTGTGCGCGATCTGGCCGGGCCGCTGCCGCCTCCCGCGCGTGTATCGGTGCAGGAAGCGGGCGATACGCTGCTGGTGGCACTGGCCAATCCTGGCGCGGCGCCGGTCACGCTGTCGCTGCGGCACCTGGCCTATGGCTCCGCCTCGGCCCCGCCACAGCGCATCGTGCTGGCGCCCGGCCAGGCCCGCACGGTGCGGGTGCCGATTGCTGCCAGCCATCACTGGTATGATCTGGCCGTGGACGGCCCCGATGGCTTTCGCCGCCGTTTTGCCGGCCACGTCGAGACCGGCAAGCCGAGCTGGTCTGACCCGGCGATGGGGACGATGGTGCAAGCCTGACGCCACTTGCGGTTTTGATGATCGGCGCGCGGAGCAGCGGGACCCCGGATCAAGTCCGGGGTGACGAGAAAATAAAGCTAGCCTAACATGTTACTGTCACCCCGGACTTGATCCGGGGTCCCGCTTTGGTCCCGCTGCCTCAGCCCAGCGGTTCTTTCAGCCAGGCGACGCCACGGCGCAGCAGATCGTGGAATACCGGCAGATCCCAGGCGCAGCGGTCCACGCTGGGCCACCAGTCGAGCATCGGTTGCAGGTCATAGTGCCCGCGGCAGTGGCCCAGGGTGAGGTAGAGCACCGCGCCCTGGCCGTGGTCCTTGATGTAGAACACCGGATGGCGGCCGGGGGCGGCGGCGGCCTCGACAAAGCCGGTGCCCGGCTCGGTGCAGCAGGTATCGAGCAGGACGTGCAGGTTGCCGTGGGTTTCGAGGTGATAAAGCTCGTCCGTGGTGTCGAACGGCTCCACGCCGGCAACCAGCGGATGGGCGGGATCGGCCACTTCGACGCGATAGGGCGCGATTGGTGGGTGGCTGATGAACTGGCTGCCCAGCATGTCCATGAACAGCGGCGCCCAGCGCGGCGCATCCCACAGCCCGGCGTTGGGCCCCTGGTCGAGCAGGCGCAGCACCGAATTGGTGCCGTGCAGGGCATACCAGCGCCCGCCGCGCGCCAGCCAGGCGCGCAGCGCTTCCTGCGCGGCCAGTGAGGGCGTCACGTCGCAGGTATAGGTGATCAGGATATCGGCCGCCTCGATCGCGGCGATATTCTCGTAATCCTCGAACACACGGGTGCGCACGGCGGGATCGTCGGCCAGCAGTTTCAGGAGTTCCAGCCGGGCGAAATCCATATCGTGCCACACCCCGCCGCAGACCAGCACGCAATCGATGCGGCGCGGGTGGCTTTGCGCGGGTTCGCTCACGCAGCGGCTCCATCGCTGCCTTCGGGAATGCCGAGGTATTGATCGAGCGTCTGCTGGAACTGGCGCAGGCGGATTTCCTGGTAGTTGCCCAGCTGCACCTTGCCGGTCTTGGAGGCGTGGAGGCCTTCCTGCACATAGGGCAGGTTGTCCATGTCCTGTTCGAACACGTCGCCCAGGATGCCCAGTTCGGGTGCCTCGGTCCATTTCTGGTCGAGGCGCAGGAACTTCATCGGCACGCCGCGCGGATGCTTTTCGCCCTTTTTCACGCGCATCAGGATGCGCACTTCCATGATGCAGGTATCGGGGGTCTTTCCGGGGCGCCAGCGATAGACGATGTTGGGCATGAACCCGCCCCATGGGGCGAAGTTGGGGAACACGTTATAGACCAGCGCATCGAGCAGTTCGGCATCGGTGGCGTGATCGTGGTCATAGCCGGTCTGCGCGGTATAGGCGGCGCGAATCTTGGCGCCCAGCGCCTCGCGCGCGGTCATGCCTTCGGGCACTTCAACAGCATAGGGATCGGCGGCGGTATCATAGTTGTCGCCGCTGCGGCCGTTGTACTTGACGAACTGGTCAACGATCCACTGCTCGCTCTTGCCCGCCGGATCGAGGTGCGGCGACATCGTGCCGAACGGCACGAGGTTGACGTTCACATGATCGCCCCAGGTCCAGTAGGCGCTGTTGCAATCACCGGTGAAAGGCAGCAGCTGCGGGTGGGTGACCACGGTGTGCCAGGCTTCCATGAAGGCTTCGGCCGTGACTTTCCAGTTGGCCGGCACTTCCTTGCCCACCCACATCACTGTCACGCATTCTTCATGGCGCCAGCGCTTGAAGTGATCGGGCAGGGGGGCGAGGAATTCCTCCAGGCTCGGCCCGCCCGGCTCTTCCCGCAGGAAGATGTAGCCGCCCCACTGGCCCACCTCTACCGCCGGCAGCGCCAGCTTGTTTTCATCGAGGTGGGCGAAATCCCACTTGCATGGCATGTGGTTGAAACTGCCGTCCTTGTTCCAGGCAAAGCCATGGAACGGGCAGACGAAGCGATCGGCCGTGCCATCTTCGGTGCGCAGCTTGCGGCCGCGATGGAGGCACACGTTGTGCATGGCGCGCACCGATCCATCGTCCTGGCGCGAGATGAGGAAACTGCGCCCGGCGTTTTCATAAACGACATAATCGCCCGGCTCGGGCAGGTCTTCCTCGCGCGCGGCGAACTGCCACACGCGCGGCCACATCCGCTCGCGTTCCAGCTGGGCGAAATGCTCGCTGGTATAGCGCGCTGCGGCGATCGGCGTGCTGCCGCGGTTCTGATAGCTGGGCGTGGTCAGCACCTCGGGCGCGGGCCGCGAATCGGCGGCCATCAGTTCCAGCCAGCTGATCCCCTCGCTGACCGGCAGGCCGCAGCTTTCGGGCGTAGGGCGCTGGGCCACGGTGTCTGCGCTTGCGGTATCGGGTGCTGCCATGGTGGGTGCCATCCTGTCCTCTCGCGCCGGATCGTGACTGCCCGGCCTACATGCCAGCATGGTCTAGGACGGCGACGCGGCGCAAGTCACCTTGCTGAAAGCATAGGTTTCGCGCGCGCCCGGATCGCGGCATGATCACCCATCAAGACCAAAATGCGGGAGAGAATGGCCGTGTCCAGGAGGCTGGAAGGAAAAGTGGCGCTGGTAACCGGCGGCACCAGCGGGATCGGCGCAGGGACGGTGCGCCGCCTCGCGGCCGAAGGCGCCAAGGTGGTGTTTACCGGATCGCGCGCCGAACTGGGCGAGGCACTGGCGCAGGAGGTGGGCGGCCGCTTTGCCAGCCACCGCGTGGAAGATGCCGCCGCCTGGCCGGCCCTGATCGAGAGCGTGCTGGCCGAGCATGGCCGGCTGGATATCGCATTCGCCAATGCCGGCACCGAACAGGGCGACGCCAATATCGAGGATGTGACGATCGAAGGCTGGTCCAAGATCGTGGCCATCAATCAGACCGGCGTGATGCTGACAGTGCAGCACGCGATCCGCGCCATGGCCCGCAACCAGGGCGCCACGGGATCGATCATCATCAATTCCTCGATGAACGCGGCGCGCCCGCTGGGCAACTATGTCACCTATTCCACCACCAAGGCCGCTGTCGTGGCGCTGGCCAAGTCGGCTGCGGTCTATTGTGGGCAAAAGCGCTATCGCATCCGCGTCAACGCCATCCTGCCTGGCGTGGTGGAAACCGACCTGATCCGCGCCATCATGGAAAGCCAGCCCGATCCGGCCGCCGTGCGCGCGATCTATGAAGGCATGGCGCCGATGAACCGCATGGCGCAGGTGGAGGAAGTGGCGGGCCTGGTCGCCTATCTGGCGAGCGATGAGGCGAGCTTCATTTCGGGCGCGGAACTGACGATCGACGGCGCCACCACGGCCGGGATGATGGGGGTATGACGATGGCCCGTCTGCATGGGCGCATGGCCCTGGTCACCGGCGGCCTGCGCGGCATTGGCCTGGCGATTGCCACGCGCCTGGCCAGCGAAGGCGCGGCAGTGACGATCAGCGATCTCGACGCGCCCGACAGCGCGGCGGTGGCGCAGGCCCTGGCCGCGCTGGGCAGCGATGCGGCCTATCTGCGCGCCGATGTTACCAGCGAAGCGGATTGGGCGGAGATTGCGGCGCAGATGGAGGCCAAGGGGGCTTGCCATATCCTGGTCAACAACGCTGGCACCGATCTGACCGGCGCGGTGGAAACCTTGAGCCTGGACGCCTGGCGCAAGATCATGGCGATCAATGTCGATGGCGTGTTCCTGGGCACGCGGGCGCTGGTGCCACTGATGGCGCGCAGCGGCGCCGATGTGGCCGGCGGGGCGAGCATCATCAACGTCAGCTCGATCATGGGGCTGGTCGGCTATTCGGAAGTATCGGCCTATAACGCCAGCAAGGGGGCGGTGCGCCTGTTCACCAAGGGCATCGCGGTGGAATTTGCGCAAAAGCGCATGCCGATCCGCGCCAATTCGCTGCATCCCGGCTTTGTCCGTACCCCGCTGCTCAACGCCGGGTTCCAGCGCTGGGTGGACAAGGGCTTTGCCGAAAAGCCCGAAGACTTGGTCGCGGCGATGGAAGCGGCCACGCCCAATGGCCGCCTGGCCGAACCGGAAGAACTCGCCGGCCCTGCCGCGTTCCTGGCGAGTGCTGACGCCAGCTATATGACCGGGGCCGAACTCGTCATCGATGGCGGCTGGACCGCGCAATAGGGAAAGACGCCATGGCATTTGAACTCGACAACGTGGTCGCCGTGGTGACCGGCGCGCGGGGTGGCATCGGCCGCGAGGTGGTGCGCGCGATGAAGGCGGCTGGCGCCACGGTGATCGCGACGGACGTGGCGGCGCCCGATGACGGTGTGGCCGATCATGCCCTGGCGCATGACGTGACCAGCCAGGCCGATTGGCAGGCCGTGGCGGATCTGGCGGCCGAACACTATGGCCGCATCGATGCCCTGGTCAACGTGGCCGGCATCAGCGTGGTCGCGAGCATCGAGGAAACCCCGCTGGAAGAATGGCGGCGGATCAATGCGGTCAACGTGGAAAGCGTGGTGATCGGGGTGCAGACCCTGCTGCCGCTGTTGAAGGCGGGCGGCCAGGCACGCGCCAGCGGCGCTTCCATAGTCAACTTCTCCAGCGTGGGCGGCATCAAGGGCGCACCGTTCAACGGCGCCTATTGCACCAGCAAGGCGGCGGTGAAGATGCTGTCGAAATGCATGGGCGCCGAATTTGCCGCGCTCGGCTACAACATCCGCGCCAACAGCGTGCATCCCGGCGGGATCGACACGCCGATGCTGCAATCGATCATGCAGCGCTATGTCGATCTGGGTGCGGTGCCCTCGCTTGAGGTATCGATGCAGGGCGTTGTCGCCGCGCATCCGATCGGGCGGCTCGGCCGACCCGCGGAAATGGCCGGCGGTGTGGTCTATCTCTGCTCTGACGCGGCAAGTTTTGTCACCTGCAGCGAGTTCATGATGGACGGGGGATACTGCATGAGCTGAAACCGGTGCGTGGCCCACGCACCGGCGTCATGAGTGGCGCCGTCAGAAGTGGCGGTAGCCCTGATGACCATAGGGACGGCCATAGGGGCGGCCGTAGTAACCCGGCCGGCCGTAATAGCCGCGATTGCCCCAGCCATAGGGATGGTAGGGGCGATAGGCCCGGTAATAGTAATCGTGATAGGGGTAAGGGCGATAGGTCCAACGGTCGCCGACATAGACCCACGGGCGATACCAGCCCGGCGCGGCATAGTAATAGTTGGAAAAATACACCGTGTCATAGCTGTAGGGCGCCGCGCCCGACCGCACGACAAAGCCCGGCGGGCAGCCTGGGCTGGTCTGGTTGGCCGTGCTGCCACCGATCGCGGCGCCACCCACGGCACCCACGGCCGCGCCGGCCAGCGTGCCAAAGCCACCATCGTGGCGGCTCGACAGGCCATTGCCCACCAGCGCGCCGAAAATCCCGCCGATCACCGCGCCGGCGGTGGCATTGCTGCGCGCCTTGACGCAGTTGTCGCGGGCCCAGGCCTCGGCATCGGCGGCATAGCGCGCGTCACGCTCTGCCTGTGCCTGGTCGATCGCGGCGGGGCTGTAGCCAGGTGGCGGTGGCGGCGGGCGGGTGCCATCGTATCCGGGCGGCGGGCCCTGATCATAGCTTTGCACCTGCACCGACAGCGTCGTGGTGGTGCCATTGGGGGCATAGCCCTGGGGCGGTTGCTGGTTATAACCGCGCTGGTCATACCCCTGTTGGTTGTATCCCTGCTGATTATAGCCTTGGGGTGCGTTCTGATCGTAATAGCCCGGCGGCGGGCCTTGATCCTCTCCCTCCTGATCGCCCGGAGGCGGCGGCGGCGCGCCATAGCCCTGCTGGGGCGGCGGGGGCGGATAATCGGAATAGCTACCGGCCTGCTGGGCAGAGGCGCTGCCAGCCATCAGCGGCAAGACCGCCATGGCAGCGGCGCCGGTTGCAAGAATGATGCGGGAAAGAGGCTGTGCCATCGGCTTGATCCACTCACTGTGATGCGTCGTGGCTATGGCCGGGCGCGTGAACGGATGCTGACGGTTTTGCCGCTTTGCGACGAGCCGATAAAGGGGTTGGCTGGCGCGCGCTACGTGCTGGCAGGATAGCAAGGTCCACGGCCCGCAACCACTGGGTTGCGGGCCCCTTTCCTGCATTCTCATCACGCTGCGGCGGAGCGGCGGGCCAGTTCACATTGCGACCAGATGTCACTCAAGGCGTCGATCAGCCGATCGATATCGCCGTCGCTGTGCACCGGCGAGGGCGTGATGCGCAGGCGTTCGGTGCCGCGCGGCACGGTGGGATAGTTGATCGGCTGCACATAGATGCCGTGGTTGTCCATCAGCCAGTCGCTGATGCGCTTGCACTTGCGCGCGTCGCCCACCATCACCGGGATGATATGGCTGGGATTGGGCAGGTGCGGAATGCCCATGGCATCGAGCCGGCGGCGCACGGTGGCGACGCGTTCCTTGTGGCGTGCGCGCTCCATCTCGCTGCCCTTGAGGTGGCGGATGCTGGCCGCTGCGCCGGCCGCCAACGCTGGAGGCAGGGCTGTGGTGAAGATGAAGCCGCTGGAAAAGGTGCGCACGAAATCGCACAGGCTGGCCGACGCGGCGATATAGCCGCCCATCACCCCGAAGGCCTTGCCCAGCGTGCCTTCGATCACGGTGATGCGGTCCATCAGCCCTTCGCGTTCGGCCACGCCGCCGCCGCGCGGGCCATAGAGGCCCACCGCGTGGACTTCGTCGATATAGCTCATCGCGCCGTGCGCCTCGCACACGTCGAGAATATCGGCGATCGGGGCGATATCGCCATCCATCGAATAGACGCTTTCGAACGCGACCAGCTTGGGCACGTCTGGCCCATATTGGGAGAGCAGTTCATCGAGATGGGCGGCATCGTTGTGGCGCCAGATATGGCACTTGGCGCGCGAATGGCGAATGCCCTCGATCATCGAGGCGTGGTTGAGCGCATCGGAAAAGACCACGCAGCCCGGGATCTTCGCCGCCAGCGTGCCCAGGCCCGCCCAGTTGGAGACATAGCCGCTGGTGAACAGCAGGGCGGCTTCCTTGCCATGAAGATCGGCCAGTTCGGCCTCGAGCACGACGTGGTGATGGTTGGTGCCCGAAATATTGCGCGTGCCGCCAGCGCCGGCGCCGCATTCGTCCAGCACGGCGTGCATGGCATCGAGCACGAGCGGGTGCTGCCCCATGCCAAGGTAATCGTTGGAGCACCACACAGTGATCGGGTGGGTGGTTTCATCGACATAGCGCGTGGCGTGGGGGAAACGGCCGCAGTGGCGCTCGATCTCGGTAAAGATGCGATAGCGGCCTTCCTCGCGAACGTTTGCCAGTTCCCCCTGGAAATAGGTTTCAAAATCCATCGCGCTCGGTCCTCTCGTCCGTGTTCTTGGTTCTTGTGCGTTCAATTGGCAGCATGGCGCGTGGGCAGCGCCCAGCCCCACAAGGCCCCGTCGCGCAGCGGCAGGGCCAGAAACAGGTGTTCGAGTGCGCCCAGGGCGGCGAGCGCAAAGAGCAGGCTGGCGCCGGCGGCATCGGCGCTGTTGGCGGGCGCGGCCAGGGCAATGGCGGCGAGCCAGGCGGCCAGCGCCAGGCAGGCGGCAATCGCGGCGTAAAGCTCAAGCCCCAGGCGCGGCTTGCCGAAATAGCTTTTGAGATAGCCCAGGTGCGGCGGCAGGATATCGGTGCTCATGTTGGGCACGCCCAGGAAAATGGCGATCTTGGTGCTGAGCCGCATGGCCAGTAGCAGGGCAAAGGCCATGGCGCCCACCTGGTTGGGCGCATCGCGGCTCATCCAGATCAGGCCTGCCGCGCTCAGCGCCAGGGCCACTTCGTGCCAGGCGACGGCTGCCACGGCATGGGAAAAGCGCT
>NZ_KE148375.1:8256-10272 GCF_000410615.1 Novosphingobium sp. B-7
GATCAGGATCGCGCCGGCGAGCGAGGCATAGACGCCCAGCAGCGTGGCATGCTGCATCGCCAGCGCGATGATCACGATGCCGCCGATCGCGGCGCAGCCGGCCAGCAGCAGGCTGTGGGCAAAAGTGTGCCGCGCGCGATTATCCAGCCACGCGACCAGCCCGGTTGCAAAGAACCAGATCAGGATCGTTGCCAGGACAGGCAGGACGTGGCCGGTCCAGCTTACCATGCCGGTTGCAGCCGGACCGTGGCGGGCAGCCGATTGTGGCGCGGGCGCAGCAGGAACATGCGCGCAAAGTTGGCGCCGGCGCCGATTGCCCCGGTGGCGCGCAGCCATGCGCCGGCGAGGCCGCCGCGCGCCTTGCCGGCGGCGATGCGGTTGCTGGCCACGAGCAGGCGGTCCATCGCGCGGCGGAAGCGGGGATCATCGGTATCGAGTTCCACCGGGAAGACCTGGCGCGCGATCTGCGAGCAGATGGTGAAGACGCGGTAATCGTAATCGGTGGGATCGAGGCCCAGCGCCTGGTGAAACACCGGGCGGGCATGATCGCGCACATACATCGTGGCATAGACCGCCAGCAGGAAGAAGCGCACCCACAGCGTGTTGGCGCCGCGCAGCAGCTTGGGATCGGCGCGCAGCAGCAAGGCGAAGGCTTCGCCGTGGCGGAACTCGTCGTTGCACCATTCCTCGAACCAGGCGAAGATCGGGTGGAAGCGCAATTCCGGCTTGGCGGCCAGCTGGCGGTAGATCGTGATATAGCGCGCGTAGCCGATCTTTTCCGACAGATAGACCGAATAAAAAATGAACTTCGGCTTGAAATAATGGTATTTCTTGGCCTTGGTCAGGAAGCTCAGGTCAATCCCGATGCCTTCGTCCTTCAAGGCCTCATTGATGAAACCGGCATGGCGGCTTTCATCGCGGGCCAGCAGCTTGAACAGCATCTTCATATCCGGGTTGCTGGTGCGCCGCGCCATTTCGGCATAGAGGATGCACCCGGAAAATTCCGAGGTGAGCGAGCTGACCAGGAAATCGGTAAATTCGGCGCGGAGTTCGGGTTCGAGCGCGGCGATGATGCCGGAAAAGTCCTGCTCGCGCTTGAAGTGGTGCTTGTTGGGGTCGCTGACCATCTCGGCGATCAGTGCATCCCATTCGCGCCGCACCAGCGACACGTCGATCGCGTCGAGCGCCTTGAAATCCGTGGTGTAGAAGCGCGGGCTGAGCACGGTTTCGTGGCTCACCATGGCATGAACATCGGCCTTGGCGGCCACCGCGGGATGCTTGGCGGTGTGGGCGTTCATCTGAGGCTCCCAGGTGTGAAGCTGACTTCGTAAATCTCGGTCAGGCCAAGATAGGCGGCAAGGCGGGTCCAGGCGCGCAGCAGCGGGCCGGCGCGCACCACGGTGGCGGTGCGTTCTAACACCACGCTTTGCCCGAACAGCACCCGCACCGGATCGCCATGCACGCGCACGCGGTCACCGGGATGCACCGCCAGATCGCCATCAAGCTCCACATGAGCGTGGAAATGGGCGGCGCTCTGTTCGATCGCGATACGGCAGGGCACGGTAAAGGCGCGGGCGCGGATCATGCCTGGCTGCCTTTCAGGAAGCGGGCGAAGGCGGCGCGGTTGGTGGCGCCGAACGAGCCCAATTCCACCGCGCGGCCGGTCGTCGGATCGCGCAGGGTCAGTGCGCCATTGGCCCACTGCGTCAGTTCGAACGGTGCGGCCGGGCCGATGCCGTGCATGCGGCGGTCGCGCGCCATGCCGCGCATCACCCCGCGCACAAAGCCGCCGCCGTCGTTTTCACCCACCAGCACGGCCAGGGTGCGGCCGCTGTCGGTATCGTCCACCACCACGGCGCCATCGGCACGATCGGCAAAGACCAGGTGGCGCACTTCGACGGCGGCAACCCTGTCCTGCGCGCGCTCCACCGCTGGCACCGCCTCGCGATCGAGCACGCCGACGCGGACCAGGGTGGTCAGTGCCAGGGTAATCGCCACCAGCGCCCCGGCCATGGC
>NZ_APCQ01000073.1:0-3533 GCF_000410615.1 Novosphingobium sp. B-7
GTGCCCGAAGGCGCAGTGACCACGATCGGCGTGGACGAGATGGTCTTTGTCGCCACGCCGCGTGGCTATCAGCGCCGCACCGTGCACCGCCTGGGCGCGGCCGATGGCCAGGTCATCCTCAAGGATGGCGTGCGCGCCGGCGAGGCCGTCGTCGTTCATGGCACCAGCGCCTTGAAGGCGCTGGCCGAAGCGAACTGAGCAGGCCCGCCCCATGCTCCGCAAGCTAGTCGCGCTCTCGCTCTCCTATCGCCTGCTCGTGCTCGGGCTGGCGCTGGCCGTGGCGCTCCTGGGCACCTGGGCCTTCATCGGCCTGCCGGTCGATGCCTATCCCAATATCGCGCAAACCCAGGTCAAGATCATCCTCAAGGCGCCGGGCATGACGCCCGAGGAAGTCGAAAGCCGGGTGATCACGCCGATCGAAACCGAAATGCTGGGTATTCCCGGCCAGGCTGTGCTGCGCTCTACCGCCAAATACGCGATTGCCGACGTGACCATCGATTTCGTCGACGGGACCGACATCTATTGGGCGCGTAACCAGGTGGCCGAGCGGCTTTCAGGCGTGATGGCCGATCTGCCCGGTTCGGTCAGCGGCGGCATGGCGCCGATTTCCACGCCGCTGTCCGACGTGCTGATGTTCACCATCGATGGCCCCCTGTCGCTTCAGCAAAAGCGCGAGCTGCTCGACTGGACGATCCGCCCCGCGCTGCGCACCGTGCCCGGCGTGGCCGATGTCAATGCGCTGGGCGGCTTTGTCCGCACATTCGAGGTGCGCCCCGATCCCACCGCGCTGGCCGCCGCGCACCTCTCGATCGCGCAGATCAAGGCGGCGATCGAAAGCGGCAACCGCAACGATGGCGCCGGCCGCCTGGTCACCGGCGAGGAAGCGTTGATCGTGCGCACCGTCGGCGCGATCCAGACCGAGGCTGACCTGGCCGCGCTGGTCATCGCCAATCCGCAGGGGCGCGTGCTGCGCCTGGGCGATGTGGCGCAAGTCGGCACCGGCAGCCTTACCCGCTATGGCGCGGTATCGCGCGGGGGCAAGGCCGAGACGGTCGAAGGCCTGGTGATCGCCCTGCGCGGGGCCGACGCGCAAAAGGTGGTTTCAGGGGTGAAGACCCGCCTGGCCGAACTGCAACACGCCCTGCCCGCCGGCACTACCATCCACACATTCTACGATCGCTCCGACCTGGTCAGCCGCGCGGTGTGCACTGTGGAAGAAGCGCTGGTCGAGGCGACGATCCTGGTGATCGTGCTGCTCGTGCTGTTCCTGGGCGATTGGCGCGCGGCGGCGATCGTGGCGACCACGCTGCCGATGGCTGCGCTGATCACGTTCCTGCTCATGCACCTGTTCGGCCTCTCGGCCAACCTGATGAGCCTGGGGGGCCTGGCCATCGCCATCGGCATGCTGGTCGATGGCGCAGTGGTGGTGGTGGAAAACGTAGTCGAACGGCTGGGCCAGGCAAGGAATGACAGCCTCCCGCGGCTCAACCAGGTGTTCCGCGCCACGGCCGATGTGATCGTGCCGGTCTCGGCCGGGATCGTCATCATTGCCCTGGTGTTCCTCCCGCTGCTCTCGCTCCAAGGACTGGAAGGCAAGCTGTTTGCCCCGGTGGCGCTGACCATCGTGTTCGCGCTGGTCGGCTCGCTGCTGCTGGCGCTCACCCTCGTGCCGGTGCTGGCC
Organism: Novosphingobium sp. B-7; assembly: GCF_000410615.1. Taxonomy (NCBI): domain Bacteria; kingdom Pseudomonadati; phylum Pseudomonadota; class Alphaproteobacteria; order Sphingomonadales; family Sphingomonadaceae; genus Novosphingobium; species Novosphingobium sp. B-7. Next base: position 1,682 of record NZ_APCQ01000073.1, read on the forward strand.
TCATTCGGCCTGGGCCAGGGCCACCATGGCGAGCCGTGGATCATGCGCTGGCTGGCCCCACGCTATCGCCGCCTGCTCGACGGCGCCTTTGCCCGCAAGGGTCTGGTCTATGCCCTGTCGGCCGGTGGCCTCGCCGTGGCAGTGCTGGCCTATGGCGCGGTGGGCAAGACCTTTATGCCGACGATGGACGAAGGCTCGGTCATCGTGCAGCTGACCAAGCTGCCCACGATCAACCTGGCGCAATCGACGCAGATCGACATGGCAGTGGAACGCGCGCTCAAGACCGTGCCCGAAGTGGCCGACGTGATCGCCCGCACCGGCTCTGACGAGATCGGCCTCGATCCCATGGGCCTGAATGAAACCGACAGCTTCGTGGTGCTCAAGCCGCAATCGGAATGGCGAGGCAACAAGGATTTCGTGGTGGAGGAACTGCGCAAGGCGACCGAGGGCCTGCCCGGTGTGCAGACCACGTTCACCCAGCCGATCGAGATGCGCGTGTCCGAAATGCTCACAGGCGCGCGCGGCGATCTGGCAGTGAAGATCTTCGGGCCAGACACCCGCGTGCTGGCCGATCTGGCCACGCGCATCCAGGCAACGCTCAAGGGTGTGCGCGGCGCCACCGAAGTGCTGACCGTGGCCAACGACAATGTTGATTACCTGCAATTGAACATTGATCGCGTCGCGGCCGGGCGGCTGGGCGTGCCGGTCGATCAACTCGAAGATACCTTGCGTGCCGGGGTGGAAGGGATGCCCGCCGGCATCGTCGCCGAAGGGCAGCGGCGCGTGCCGATCGTGATCCGTGGCGATGACAGCTTGCGCAGCGATCCCACCCGCTTTGCCGACATGCAGATGGTTACCCCATCGGGCAGCGTGGCGCGGGTGGCGGACATGGCGCAGGTTTCGCGCACGGCCGGGCCGGTCAAGCTCGACCATGAAAACGCCTCGCGCTTTGCCCTCGTCCAGGCGTTCGTATCGGGGCGCGACCTGGTCGGCTATGTCGAGGATGCCAAGGCGCAGGTGGCGAGAGCCGTGCCGCTGCCGGCAGGCTATCGCATCCAATGGGGCGGCCAGTTCGAAAACCAGCAGCGCGCCGCCGCGCGGCTGATGCTGGTCATTCCCATGGCGCTGCTGCTGATCTTTGGCGTGCTGCTGGCCACGCTGCGCTCGCTGCGCGCTTCGGGGCTGATCCTCGCGAACATTCCCTTTGCCATGGTCGGCGGCATCGTGTCGCTGTGGCTCTCGGGAGAATATCTCTCGGTGCCAGCCTCGGTCGGGTTCATCGCCCTGCTTGGCATCGCCGTGCTCAACGGGCTGGTGCTGGTCGCGTATTTTCGCCAGCTGCGCGAGGAAGGCCTGCCCATGGCAGAGGTGGTGCGCCAGGGCGCGGAACGGCGCCTGCGCCCCGTGCTGATGACTGCCAGCATCACCGCGTTCGGGCTGGTGCCGCTGCTGTTTTCCAGCGGGCCCGGCTCGGAAATCCAGCGGCCACTGGCGATCGTGGTGATCGGTGGGCTGGTCACCTCCACTCTGCTCACGCTCGTGCTGCTGCCGATCCTGTTTGCCCGGTTCGGCGAAAGCGCGGCCGAGCGTGACAACCAAACTGACCTCCCGACAGAGGCGCACCATGGCTGATCTGCTGCTCACCTTCCACTGCGCACGTGGCGATGCCGAAGGCCTGGCGCTGGCACTGCGCGACGCCGCCGCAGCGCCGGTGCACCGCACTGACGAAATGGTGCTGGGCCACGACTATGCCGACGCCGGCACGGGCGAGCAGGTCGAAGGCCTGCTGCGCCGCGCCGCGCTGACGCTGATCGTGGCGCAAGACCGCTGCGCCGGGGTGGTCGATGCCGCG
>NZ_KE148376.1:0-351 GCF_000410615.1 Novosphingobium sp. B-7
GCCAGGCCGGCGATGACCTGGAGCCGATCCTCGCCGGGCTGCCCGCAGGGGCGCGCATCGGCCTGATCGCGATCGATGAAACCGGGGCGGTGGTCGCCGCGCGCAATGCCGACGCGCGCATGGTGCCAGCCTCTACCACCAAGCTGTTCACCACCGCGGCGGCCCTGGCGCTGCTGCCCGCCACCGATCAGCCCGATACCACCGGCGGTGCCAGCGTCTCGCTGGAGGGCCGCGCCGACCGGCCCGATGTGGTCCTGCGCGGGCATGGCGATGCGCGCCTGTCTTCTGCTCCTGATTGCGCGGTCGATTGCCTGGCCACCCTGGCCGATGCCGTGGCCGCGCACACCCATC
>NZ_KE148376.1:453-788 GCF_000410615.1 Novosphingobium sp. B-7
GATTTCCGCGCTCACGCTGGATGACAATATCGCGGTAGCCGCGATCGACGCGGCAGCCGCTGGCACAGCCGACAGCCCCGCCCGGATAACCCCGCCAGCGGGCCTCACCATCAGCGGCACCGTGCGCATCGGCCCCGGCGATCAGCCTGCCCTCCCCCGCCGCACCCTGCCGGGGTCAGACGCTTGGCGCATTGATGGCGTGGTTCCCGCCGGCAAGACCTGGCGCATACCCCTGGCCCTGGCCGATCCGGCAGCGCGGGCAGCATGGGTGCTGCGCGGGATGCTGGTGGCACGCGGCGTGACGGTGCGCGGCAGCACCCTGGCCCGCCATCGCG
>NZ_APCQ01000062.1:0-5628 GCF_000410615.1 Novosphingobium sp. B-7
GAGCCGGGGCGACCCGGTGCTCGCCAATGCCGCGCGCGATCTGATCGCGAAGATCACCAGCGTCATTCCCGAGCGACTGCGACCGCTCATCGCCGATCCGGCAATCGCCGCGCGATCGACGAAGGCACCCCCGCCACCCGATCGGATCGACCTGGCGCGTACCCGCGAATGGATTCGCGAGGGTCGCAAGATCGCGATCGATTATCTCGACCAGCATGGCGAGCCAACCCGGCGCATCGTCTGGCCGATCATCCTGGGCTTCCTCGACGACACGCGAATGCTCGCCGCATGGTGCGAGCTACGCCAGGATTTCCGCCACTTCCGCGCCGATCGCATTTCCGCCGCCACGTTTCTCGAAGACGGTCATGGCGTTCGACCGGCTACGCTTCGCCAGCGCTGGAAGCGAGACATGACGGAGAGGCACGAGGCCGGGAGCGCGCGATGATCGACCTTTCCTTGCGCCACGCGCGGCGCATTGTCCTGGCAGCTCAAGGTTTCGCTGGTCGCCGCGGCGAGCACCCCACATCCGGGCATATACAGCGTGTACTGGATCGGCTGGGGCTGTTTCAGATCGACAGCGTGAACGTGCTGACAAGGGCGCATTATCTCCCGGCTTTCTCCCGCTTCGGCAGCTATGATCGCGCCGCGCTGGAGCAGGCCGCCTGGGGCGCCAGACGCCATCGCCGCATGTTCGAATACTGGGCGCACGAAGCATCACTGCTGCCGCTCGATCTTCACCCCCTGCTGCGCTGGCGCATGGCACGGGCAGAGCGCGGCGAGATTGGCTATCCGGCGTTGCGGCGCTTCGCGACGGAGCATCGCCAACAGGCGCAGCTGGTGCTTGACCGGATCATAGCAGAGGGGCCGCTGGCCGCTGCTGACTTCGAGAATGGGGCAAGCAAGAGCGGCTGGTGGCAGTGGAGCGACACCAAGCACGCGCTCGAGTGGCTGTTCTGGTCCGGACAGATTACTACCGCCACGCGACGCGGCAGCTTCGCGCGCCTCTACGATCTGCCAGAGCGGGTGCTGCCCGGCCATATCCTTGCCCTGCCCACGCCTAACGCTGCCACTGCGCAGCGCGCCCTGATCGCCCGCAGCGCCATGGCGCTGGGCGTGGCAAGCGCAGCTGACTTGCGGGACTATTTTCGCCTGAAGCCCGATGAAGCGGATCACGCAATCGCCGCGCTGACCGAGGATGGCCTGCTCGTGCCCGTGCGCGTCGAGGGCTGGAGTCAGAAAGCCTGGATGCACCGCGACGCGCGCGCGCCGCGCAAGGTCACCGGGACCGCGTTACTGGCGCCCTTCGATCCGCTGATCTGGGAACGGGCGCGTACGAAACGATTGTTCGGGTTCCACTATCGGATCGAAATCTACGTGCCGCGGGAAAAGCGCCAGCACGGCTACTATGTTCTCCCTTTCCTAATGGATGAAGCCCTGGTCGGCCGCGTGGACCTGAAGGCCGACCGTGCCGCAAGCGTGCTGCGGGTTCTCCGCGTGACACTGGAGCCTAACGCCCCCGCCTGCACAATGGCCCGGCTTGGCGGCGAACTCGACCGTATGGCCGCCTGGCTCAACCTTGAAAGCGTGCACGTCTCTGCGCATTGACGATAGCGGATCGCAAGTTGCATGATTCGATCCGAAAGGTATCGATCGCTGCCGAATCGCGACTGGGCAAAGTTGTCGGGTTGAGTGCTGGCGGAGCATCAGGCCCTGCCAAGCAATTAAATCATTACCGTTGGCGAAGGCGCCGCCGTCACCAATAGCGGCGAGCAGTGCGGCTGCGTTGATGATCCTTATGCCCAGGCGGTCGTCAGCTGCCCCGCAAAACACGCGAGAAAGCCCGCCAGAACGTGATCGTCAACACCGACATGTTCCATGACCTGGTGCACAGGCACGTCAGGAACGGGATGCAGTTACCCAGCGAGTTCAAACGACGGCAGATTTTGAGCGTGGAAGGCGTCGAGGAAAACGAGACTGATAGCCGCGCCTTGGCCATGTCGAGGACAGACTGCGGTAAATTGGTGCAGGCTGAAGCGGCCTTCACGCCACCGGAACTCGTCGTCCAGCCACTGGTTATCTTGACGAAAGGGGTTTGGATGACGGGCAAGGCTGTGGGCAGGCTAGAGATCATGGGCGAGGGAGGTGCATCTGCCACCATCGCGTTCACTGCTGCGCCATGCCAACGCATCCGATTTTTCGGCTATGCCCTTGCCTTGCCTGGCGGCGGCGGTCCGGAATGCCGAAGCGGCAGGTTCGCGATAGGATCAGGCGATCTATGCTCGTCACAAGAAAGTCGGCGCTCGCCATCAGGCATTATTCAACCATCCATCCTCAAAAGAAGCCTGGCACGGGGGCGGTTGAGCGCTGCGCACGCCCATAATCCAGCGGTGCACCGACCACGTGCTGGGCTCGGGTTGAATGCGCGCGCGCGACAGGCCGCACAATTCAGCATATGGCTCCAGGAGCTGGTGGGCCGTTGCAATGTTCGTCAAATGACAAGGTCCACGAGAGTATGCTGAGTTTCGATTTGCACGCCCTGGATGATGACGACACGCTGCAGTCGATCACAGATTTTGCTGCGACGCTCTGCCAGACCCCCATCGCGCTTGTGAGCTTCGTTGAAGCCGAGCGCCAATGGTTTCCGGCGCGAGTTGGGCTGGCCGCGCGCGAGACGCCGCGAAGCCAATCCTTTTGTGCGCATGCGATGCTCGGCAGGGACGTTATGATCGTGCCTGATGCCACAGCTGACGACCGGTTTGTCAACAATCCTTTGGTGACGGGTGAACCGAACATTCGCTTTTATGCTGGCGCCCCGCTCGTCTCCGATGATGGAATGCAACTCGGCGCATTGTGCGTCATCGATTCCAAGCCGCGCGCCGGCCTCACTATCGCCCAGCGCCAAGGTTTGCAGGTTCTCGCGGCAAACATCATGCTGTTTCTGACTTCTCGCCGCTCCCTGCGCCAAAGCGACCAAGAGCTCGACGAACACGAGGCGAAGTTCCGGGTGCTCGCCGATGCGATGCCTCAGATGGTCTGGTCCACTTTGCCCGACGGCTATCATGACTACTACAATGCCCGCTGGTATGAGTTCACCGGCGTCACGCCGGGATCGACCGATGGCGAAGGATGGAACGACATGTTCCATCCTGACGACCAGGAACGGGCCTGGTCTATGTGGCGGCATTGCCTGGCAAGCGGCGACCCTTACGAAATCGAGTACCGTCTCCGCAATGCGGATGGGGAGTACCGCTGGACACTCGGTCGCGCGCTGCCGATCCGCGACAGCAATGGCAAGATTATCCGCTGGTTCGGCACCTGCACAGACATCCATGATCAAAAAATGCTCCAGGTGCAGCGTGAGGTGATTGCGCAGGAGCTGAGCCATCGCATCAAGAATATCTTCTCGGTCATCAGCGGGTTGGTCAACTTTTCCACCCGACACCATCCCGAGATGTCACTCGTGGTGAACGACCTGCGCGACCGCATCCTGGCTCTTGGCCGTGCGCATGATTTCGTGAGACCACACAGCGAGGCATCCAAGCCGTCGGAAATGCAAAACAGCCTTTCAGGCATGCTCAAGGAACTGTTGCAGGCCTTTGCCGAGCGGATCCATATCGAAGGCGACGATATCACGATCGATGATCGCTCGGCCACGCCGCTTGCACTGGTCTTTCATGAACTGGCCACCAACGCCGCGAAATACGGAGCGCTGGCCGTCATAGACGGTCAAGTGCAGATACGGTGCACCGTAGACACCCGATTCGTCGAGCTGGAATGGCGCGAAACCGGTGGGCCGGCCGTGACAGCGCCACCAAGTGAGGGTTTTGGCAGCAAGCTCATCGAACTGAGCGCAGTTCGGCAGATGGGTGCACGTGTGACGCGCGAGTGGGCGCCTGAAGGTCTACTTCTTACACTGAAGGTCCCGCGCGCGTCGCTGAACCGTGGTCCAGTGTCATCGCCTAAACGCGCAGAATAGCGTCGTGCCCGAAGCCCGAATCGTCACCATGAGTCGCGAGAGCCGCTGCGGCCAAGATGACGTCTGGCGTGAACGGTTTGCGGATACAGCCGACAGCCGTCCGAGCGGCCTCACCGATCTGTGCCGGGTTGGCAGTGACATAGACGACGCGAACCCCGTGTTTTAAGGCGAGTTCGCGCGCGATTTCAGGACCGGTTGGTCCATCGCGGAGGTTGAGATCAACGAAAGCGACTTCAGCTTCGCGGCCGGCCAAAAGCGCCTGAGGGCGATCAGTTGCAATGGCGACGACGCTGTACCCTGCTTCCTTCAGGATATGCTCAATTTCCATCGCGATGAATATCTCATCCTCGACAATCAGCACCGACTTCATCAACTTTGCCCTTATTATTCGGCATATTAAGCATGGTGCGAGACATGGTTCCTTCTACCAGACTCACTCCCGGCGGCGAATGTCCTCGCCATCGAAAGGGCAATGCGTTGATAGGCCAACCGGTTCCGCGCGTTCTCGTAGCCGGCTGGAATCGCCGGGCTTCGGCCGACCTGCTGCCAATGTCGGAATGCGACAAATGCGGATTTTCCGTTGGATGAGTTTGCTGGCGGCGCCCTTCACTCCTTGAGTCCCAAGTCGCCCACTTGGTCGGACCGGCTCCCCCTCTCGGGAAAGACCGAGAGATCAGCGCGCATTTCCTGACCAAGTTTGTGCACTCCAATGCCCCTAGGGGCCATTCATTAACCATTGGCGCGTCAATGTGCATGGTGCGCCGCCCCGTAAGCTTCCCTGGCCGGCGACGCCGTTGTTCGGAGGAAAGATGTGGCGTCTCTCTGAAAATCCGGACGTTTATAAGGTTCTGGTGTCAGATCTGTCCCACACGATTGCCCCCACCAGTATCATGGGCCTGACCTTAACCAGTGTCAGTTTTTATGCGTGGACCGTTACCGGTAATGCCATTCTGGCCGCAGCCGGTATCCTGGGCAGTTACGCATCGCTTGCAAAAATTTGCCTTATTCTGAGGCATCTTCATCGTAATGGGCTGGGGGAGATGGAGCTTGGTGAGGCACAGCGATGGGAAATCGCGCACGCGATCGTGACAGTGGGCGTCGCCACTGCTGTGGCCATGACGGCCTGCACCTTATTTCTTCTGCCAAGCCTCCTGCTGCAGATGCTCGCGACGGGACTGATCTTTGGATATTGCGCCGGTATCGCAAGTCGCATCGCGGTTCGTCCCCATCTTGCTGCTGCCGCCCTCCTGATTGCCGCAGCGCCGACGATTTTCGCAGCTGGAACATGGGATGATGTCGCCCATCGGGTCATCATGGGGATGTTCAGCGTCTTCCTGCTCGGGGCGCTGCAGACAACTCGCTTCACCTACTGCAGCGCCGTCAGAAACATCGAAATCCGCCTCGATATGGCAACCCTTGCACGGAACGATCCGTTAACCGGACTGTCGAACCGACTGGGCCTGCGTGAGGCGTTTCGCAAGGCTTCTCACCGAGGAACAATTGCGACTCACTACCTCGATCTTGATGGCTTCAAGCGCATAAATGATCAGTTCGGCCATGCCGCTGGCGATTGCGCGCTGATCGAGGTGGCTCGTCGGTTGGCCCTACTTCACCCCCAAAACGCATTCGCCGCTAGATGGGGTAACGGTCCG
>NZ_KE148377.1:0-1050 GCF_000410615.1 Novosphingobium sp. B-7
GATCCCGACGTGCTGCCGCGCCGCCCGCGCGACGAGCCGGGCGAGGCGGCGCAGCGCGTGGCGCGCGGGGTGGTCGAACTGCTCTCCACGATCACCGAGGAAGGCTATGTCTTCCGCATCGATCTGCGGCTGCGCCCGGCCTCGGAAGTCAGCCCGCTGGCGATCCCGTTCGAAGGGGCGATCACCCATTATGAATCGAGCGCGCTCGCCTGGGAACGGGCGGCCTATATCCGCGCCCGTGCCGCCGCCGGCGATGTCGCGCGCGGGCAGGCGTTCCTCGATACGATCCGGCCGTTCGTGTGGCGGCGCAGCCTGGATTTTGGGGCGATCGCCGAAATCGGCCGGCTTACCGCGCGCATCCGCGATCACTATGCCGCCGGGCAGGTGGTGGGGCCGGGCTATGATCTCAAGCGCGGGCGCGGGGGCATCCGCGAAGTGGAATTCTTCGCCCAGACCCACCAGCTGATCCACGGCGGGCGCAATCCCGCCCTGCGCCTGCGCGGCACGCGCCCGGCACTCGATGCCCTGGCGCAGGCCGGGATCATCACTGCGGATGACGCGATGGTCATGGGCGAAAGCTATGACCGGCTGCGCGTGCTCGAACATCGCCTGCAGATGGTCGCCGATCAGCAGACGCATGCCCTGCCGCCGCAGCAGGCTGCGCTCGACAGCGTGGCCCAACTGGCCGGGCACGATGATGGTGCCGCGCTGATTGCCGAGGTGCAGGATATTTCCCAGGCCGTGGCGCAGCGGTTCGATGCCCTGCTGGCGATCATCTCGCCCACGGGCGCGGTGGCGGTGGACAACCGCAGCCTGGCGCAGGATCTGGCGGTGATGGGCTTTGCCGATGCCGAAGGGTTGGCCCGGCGGGTGGAAGCATGGGACAGCGGCGCATTCCGCGCGCTGCGCAGCGACGAGGCCCGCGCCGCCTTTGCCCGCGTGCGGCCACAATTGCTGCAGGCGCTGGCCGAGGCGCCCGATCCCGATCATGCGCTGGCGCGGTGGGAACGGCTGCTGGCGGCGCTGCCCTCGGCGATCAACGTGTTCCGC
>NZ_KE148377.1:1371-1657 GCF_000410615.1 Novosphingobium sp. B-7
CGAGGCCGCGATCACCGTGCTCGGCACCGCGACCGAGGCGGAGTTCATCCGTGTCCATGGCCAGGTGCCCGATGCGCGCATGGTCGTGCTTGGCCTCGGGCGGCTGGGCGGCGGCGCGCTCACCCATGCCTCCGATCTCGATCTGGTGTTCCTGTTTGGCGGCCCGGGCGATGCCTATGCCCGCGAATCCGATGGCCCGCGGCCGATCGGCGGCACGCTCTATTTCAACCGCCTGGCCCAGCGCATGATCGCCGCGCTGTCGGTGCCCACGGCGGCCGGCGCGCTG
>NZ_KE148377.1:1667-2948 GCF_000410615.1 Novosphingobium sp. B-7
GATACCCGGCTGCGCCCCTCTGGCGCACAAGGGCCGATCGCGGTCAGCCTCGACAGTTTCGAACGCTATCAACGCGAGGATGCCTGGACCTGGGAGCACATGGCGCTGTGCCGGGCCCGGCCGCTGTTCGGGCAGGCGACCGATCGCGCCGCACTCGCCGATATCGTCGCCCGCGTGCTGCGCCAGTCGCGTGATCCCGCTGCCCTGCGGGACGACGTGCTAGCGATGCGCGCCGAAATGGCGCGGCACAAGCCGGCCAAGGGCCCACTCGACGTCAAGCTGGCGCGCGGCGGCCTGGTCGATCTCGAATTCCTCGCGCACTACCTGCAACTGCGCGATCACGTGGCGCTCGATCCCGATCTGGGCGCGGCGGTCCTGGCGCTGGAAGAGGCTGGCCTCCTGCCGCCGGGCCTGCGCGCCGCGCACGATCTGCTTGCCGGGCTGCTCGTGGTGGTGCGCCTGGTTGCCCCTGATGGCATGTTCCCGCCCCCGGCCAGCCGTGCCATCGTTGCCGCTGCCTGTGGCCAGGAAAGCTGGGACGCCCTGCTTGACGCGGTGGCGCGGGCAAGACACCGCATTGCCGATGCCTGGGGCCAGGTCTTCGGGCAACCATTGGAGACATGACGCATGAGCACCTTTCCCGGCGTGGGCGATCCGCTGCCCGATCTGCCGCTGACCGCCCCTGATGGCAGCGTGGTGAAGCCGTCCGACTTTGCCGGCCGCAAGCTGGTCGTGTTCTTCTATCCCAAGGACGATACGCCCGGCTGCACTACCGAGAACAAGGACTTTTCCGCGTTGACCGATGAATTTGCCGCCGCCGGCACCGCGCTGCTCGGCGTGAGCAAGGACCCGCCCAAGAAGCACGAGAAGTTCATTGCCAAGCATGGCCTGGCAGCCCCGCTCGCCAGCGATGCCGAAGCGGGTGGCCTGTCCGATGCGCTGGGCATCTGGACGGAAAAGTCGATGTATGGCCGCACCTACATGGGCATGGAGCGCACGACCTATCTGGTCGGTGCCGATGGCCGCATCGCCCAGGTGTGGAACAAGGTGAAGGTCAAGGACCACGCTGCACAGGTTCTCGCCGCGGCCCAGGCGCTGTAACGCGCGCGGCATGACTGCATCGCTTCCCACCGTGGCGGCCGCGATTCGCGCCGCCATGTTGACCGCCGATCCCCGTGACAAGGCCATGGCCACCCGCGCCGTGGCGCGCGATTGGGCGGCCGGCCGCCTGGCTTTCGCCTTCGACGTGGCCATGCCCGATAGCCCGGCGCGCCCGGCCGA
>NZ_APCQ01000250.1:0-3399 GCF_000410615.1 Novosphingobium sp. B-7
CGCGACGAGCTGGCCAGCCTGGCCGCGCTCAACGAGCCCGATGCCGAGATGCGCGCCCTGGCCGAAGAGGAAATGCAGCAGCTGCGCGGCGCCTTGCCCGAGGCCGAACGCGCGCTGGCCATCGCCATGCTGCCGCGCGATTCGGCCGACGTGCGCCCGGCCATGCTCGAAATCCGCGCCGGCACCGGTGGCGATGAAGCCGCGCTGTTCGCCGCAGACCTGTTTCGCATGTACGAACGCTTTGCCGCCGAACAGGGCTGGAAGGTCGAGGTGATCAGCGCCAACGCCAGCGAGCTGGGCGGCTTCAAGGAAGTGATCGCCCATGTCGCCGGCCAGGGCGTGTTCGCGCGGCTGAAGTTCGAAAGCGGGGTGCACCGCGTGCAGCGCGTGCCGGTCACCGAAAGCGGCGGCCGCATCCATACCAGCGCCGCCACCGTGGCGGTGCTGCCCGAGGCAGACGAAGTGGACGTGGCGATCGAGGACAAGGACCTCAAGATCGACATCTATCGCGCCAGCGGCGCTGGCGGCCAGCACGTCAACACCACGGATTCGGCCGTGCGCATCACCCACCTGCCCACCGGCCTGGTGGTGACCCAGCAGGACGAACGCAGCCAGCACAAGAACCGCGCCAAGGCGATGCAGGTGCTGCGCACGCGGCTCTATGACCTGCGCCGCGAACAGGCCCAGGGCGCCGAGGCCGAGGCCCGCCGCGCCCTGGTCGGCTCGGGCGACCGCTCGGAACGCATCCGCACCTACAACTTCCCACAAGGCCGGGTGACCGACCACCGCATCAACCTGACGCTCCACCGCCTGCCCGAAGTGCTGGCCGGGCCGGGGCTGGGCGAACTGATCGACGCGCTCACCGCCGAAGACCAGGCCAAGCGCCTGGCCGCGATGGATGACTGAGAAGCGCGGTTCAGGCCGCCACCACCCCCCGACCCCCTCCTCTGAAGAGGAGGGGGAGCATAAGGCCGCAAAAGCCCCCTCTAACCCAGCGGGGCAAGGCGCGGTCGAATCTCCCCCTCCTCTTCAGAGGAGGGGGTCGGGGGGTGGTGGAAACCACACGCAAACCTTGCGAGATTACGCCCGCACCATGCGCCGCGTGCCGACCGAGCCCGAGCGCCGCCTGTGGCAAGCGCTGCGGGCCAGCCAGCTTGGCCTCAAATTCCGCCGCCAGGCCGCAGTGGAGCGGCGCATCCTCGATTTCCTGTGCCCAGCCAAGGGCCTGGCGATCGAGATCGATGGCATCACCCACGATGCCAAGGCAGACGAACGTCGCGATGCCACGCTGCTGCGCGAGCATGGGCTGACCACGCTGCGTTTCACCAATGACGAGGTGATGCGCAATCTGGAGGGGGTTTTGACGCGCATCGTCGAGGTGGCAGCGGGGTTGCCTGATCGCTGGCCTGGGCTCTCGGCCTCGCACCACCCCCCGACCCCCTCCTCTGAAGAGGAGGGGGAGAACAACGGCAAAGCCCCATCCTCTTTAGAGGAAGGGGTTGGGGGTGGTGGAAGCCATGCACAAACCATCCGCCAGGCCCTGTTCCAGGCGGCGCAGATGCTCACCGCCACCAGCGATACGGCGCGGCTCGATGCCGAGGTGCTCATGGCCCATGCGCTGGGCTGCACGCGCACCGATGTGCTGCTGCGCCACATGGACGCGCCCGTCCCGGGCGGATTTGCCGGGCTGGTGGCGCGCCGGCAGGGGCATGAGCCGGTGGCGTATATCGTCGGCAGCCAGGAGTTCTATGGGCTGGACCTGGCGGTGAGCCCGGCGGTGCTGATCCCGCGCGGGGATAGCGAGACGCTGATCGAGGTGGCGCGGCAGGCCCTGGCCGGGCGGCCGCCGGCGCGCATTCTCGATCTGGGCACGGGTTCGGGCGCGCTGCTGCTGGCGGCGCTGTCGATCTGGCCGCAGGCAATGGGCACCGGCATCGAACGGTCTGACGCGGCGCGGGTGGTGGCGGCGGGCAATGCCTTGCGCCTGGGCCTGGATAGCCGGGCACGCATGCAGCCGGGCGATTGGACCAAGCCCAACTGGGCCGCCGCGCTGGGGCGGTTCGATCTGATCCTGGCCAACCCGCCCTATGTGGAAAGCGATGCCGCACTCGATCCCGGCGTGCGCGATTTCGAGCCGGCCAGCGCGCTGTTTGCCGGGGCAGACGGCATGGCCGATTATGCCGTGCTGGTGCCGCAACTGCCTGATCTGCTGGCGCCGGGCGGCCTGGCCGTGGTCGAAATCGGTTGGCAGCAGGGCGACGCCGTGATGGCCCTGGCGCAGGACCATGGCATGGTGGCGCGCGTCCATCCCGATCTCGCCGGGCGCGACAGGGCTGTGGAAATGACGCTTTGCCACAATATTTCGCTTGGCAAGCTGCCCGGCGATCACTAATTGTCCCATCTGGCAGGGCGACGGATGAAGGCTTCCCGTCCCGGCCAACTCCACCATTTGCGCCCGCATCGGCCTCTCACCAGGGGCTTTCGGCTGGCAGATGCTGGGAATCTGCGCACCCGCGCGTTGCGGGCGCGTGGCGGAGGGTTGCGCGGCGACAGGATCGGCAAAAGCTACCGACAGCCGCCCCAAACAAGGACGTGCCTGAGTTGAACAACAATCGTGGGAACAACCGCCGGCGCGGCCGCGGTAACAATCGTCCGCAAGGTGGCGGCCAGCAGCTCAATCGCATCGACAGCCGCGCGCGGGGCAATGCCCCCCAGCTGCTCGAAAAGTATCGCAAGATGGCGCAGGATGCCCACCTCAACGGGGATCGTGTCCAGGCCGAATACTATCTGCAATTTGCCGATCATTATTTCCGCGTGATCGCCGATACCCGGCTGCGCCAGGAAGAAGCCCGCCAGCGCCACAGCGGCAATGGCGAGCGCTGGAGCGAGGGCGAGCCCGAAGACGACGGCATGGACTTCTCGATCGAAGGGGATTTCCCCGCGTTCGATCGTCCCTATGTCCGCCGCGAGGAACGCGAAGTGCGCACCGCCGATCGTCAGGATCGGCCCGAACGCCAAGACCGTCAGGATCGCCAGGATCGGCCCGAACGGTCTGAACGCCCGGAACGCCAGGAGCGGGCAGACCGCACCGAACGCCAGGGTGAAACCGGCAACGATCGCGGTTCCGACCGTGGCGCTGATCGCGCTTCGGACCGCACGGGCAGCCGTCGCCGCTTTGAAGAGCGCCGCCCCTCGGCCGCTGTTGCCAACGCCGTTGATACCGATCAGCCCGTGCCGCTCGAAGGCGTGCGCGCCGATGAAGGCGAGCCGGTCACCGATGTGAGCGACAACCCGTTCATCCGCGAAAGCCGCAGCCCGCGTGGGCCGCGCCAGCAGCGCACCGAACGCCGCCCGCGCCGCAGCGCGGTGGCCTCTGAAGGGCTCGACCCGGCCAGCTTG
>NZ_KE148378.1:0-390 GCF_000410615.1 Novosphingobium sp. B-7
GCAAGCCCGGGGCCTTCGTCTGCTACGCGCAGGCAGCGGCCCGGCCCGGCCGCAACCCGCACCAGGCCGCCTGGCGGGGTAACACGCACGGCGTTTTCGATCAGGTTGCGCAGCGCGGCGGCCACGGCCTCGCGGTGGCCATGCACGGTAGTCGCCGCCATCTCGGCCGGCTCGTCCAGCGCGATCTCGCGCCCCTGGGCAATGATCTGCGGAGCGAGCGCGGCCACCACGTCCTCGGCAACGCCGGCCAGGGTAAAGCTTTGCGTGGGTTGCGGGGTGGCGGCCTCCGCCTCGATCTGGGCCAGCAGCAGCAACTGTTCGACCAGGCGCCGCATCGCTCCGATCTCGCGCCGCAGGTGGGCGCGGTCCAGTGGCTCCCGGCCGGGGGGC
>NZ_KE148378.1:400-26158 GCF_000410615.1 Novosphingobium sp. B-7
CGCCATGATCGCCAGCGGGGTACGCAATTCGTGGGCAACATCGGCGGCAAAGGCTTCGTGCTGGGCAGCAGCATCGTCCAGCCGGGCGAGCAGCGCGTTGATCGAGGTGACGAAAGGCGCCACTTCCACGGGCAGCTCGGCATGCGGCAGGCGCAGCCCGCGCCGCGCCGGGGCATGGGCGATGCTTTGTGCGGTACGGTCCAGCGGCCTGAGTGCGCGGTTGATCACCCAACTGGTCGCCAGCAAGGTTGGCACGATCACCACCAGTATCGGCAGCAGTACATGATCGCGCATCTCGCGCCAGGCGGCGCGCGTGTTGGGGCCGGACAGGTCTTGCGGCGTGATGTCGTATTCCCAGAACAGCGCAAAGATCAGCGTGGCCACGGCAAACACGCAGATCACCGCAAGGCCCGCCGAAAGCCGCAGGCGGATCGAGCCGCGCCCCTGGCCCAGCGCGGCGATCATCCCTGCTCATCCTGCAACAGATAGCCCAGCCCGCGGATGGTGTGGAGCATGCTGCCCAGGCCCTTGTCATCCAGCCGGCGGCGCAGGCGCGAGGCGGCGGCATCGACGGCGTTGGGCGAAACCGCATCATCGAAGTTATAGAGCGCGTTCTCGATCTGGCTGCGCCGCACCACGCTGCCCGCGCCGCGCATCAGCAGTTCCAGAAGGTCAGCCTCGCGCCGGGCGAGGTCGAGCCGTTGGCCAGCGGCGCTGGCCACCCGGCTAGCGGTGTCAAAGCGCAGCGGCCCCACCTCGATCACCGGATTGGCGCGCGGGCCGGGGCGGCGCAGCAGGGCGCGCAGCCTTGCGGCGATCTCGGCGGTTTCGGCTGGCTTGACCAAGTAATCGTCGGCCCCGGCATCGAGGCCGCCGATGCGATCATCCAGCCCGCTGCGCGCGGTCAGCACCAAGACCGGCAGTGCCAGTCCCTCGGCCCGGCGCCGTTCCAGCCAGGTGCGGCCATCGCCATCGGGCAGGCCCAGATCGAGCAGCAGCGCATCGAACTGCGCGCAGGCCAATGCGGCATCGGCGTCATCCAGACTGATAGCACGATCGCAGACGATGCCGGCGCGTGACAGCCCTTCGCCCATCAGCCCCGCCAGCCGCACGTTGTCTTCCACGATCAGCACCCGCATGGGCGGCATGTTTAGCGTTTGGCGCGCGCCAATGCCATGGTCCTGCAACAATTCCCTGCTGGAGCGAGGCGGCAGGGCACATTCCACTCTGCGATTAATCGCGTGGTGCGTATGACCAATTCTTGACGATTCGCCTGCGCAACCTCTAGCGCGCGCGAAGACTTGCTATGCAACCGGAGTGCGTCCCGTTCGCCAAATTGCCGCCTTGCCCTATCGCACCATCGGTGATGGCCTTTCTGCGCCCATCGAAGTGCTCCTCGTCACCTCGCGCGGGACGGGCCGCTGGGTCATTCCCAAAGGCAATTTTGGCAAGAGCGAAGCCGCCCATGCCGCCGCCGCCCGCGAGGCGGAGGAGGAGGCGGGCGTAATCGGGGCGATTTGCCCCGCCGCGCTCGGCCGGTTCGAATACCGCAAGACCCTGCGTTCCGGCGCGTCGGTGATGGTCCAGGTCCAGGTTTTCCCCCTGGCCGTGACCGAGGAACTGCCGCACTGGGCCGAAGGGGAACAACGTACCCGCCAATGGTTTTCGCTTGCTGCTGCCGCCGACGCGGTGGACGAGCCAGACCTGCAGGCATTGATTCGCAGCTTCCGGGCCACGGAATTCCGGGCTCTTGCCACCACCGCACCGCTTGTCCGCCGCTTGGGCAGCGTGAAAGAAAGACTGGGCATGTTTCACTGGTTCCAGAACCTGTTGCCGCGTCAGGGCAACTTCTTCGAACTGTTCGAGGCGCACGGCCAAACCCTGATCGCCGGCAGCAACGCCTTGGCGCGCCTGCTTCAGGGCGGGCCGGGCATGGCCGATCACGTGCGCGAGATTGCCGAGCGCGAGCACGATGCCGACGCGATCACCCGCGAAGTTCTGGTGACCGTGCGCCGCACGTTCCTCACGCCCTTCGATCGCGGCGCGATCACCTCGCTGATCAGCGCGATGGACGATTCGATCGACCAGATGCACCAGACCTCCAACGCGATCTCGCTCTATGAAGTGACCGCGTTCGAGCAGGAAATGGCCGATATGGCCGCGATCATCGTGGAATGCGCGCGCGTCATTGCCGAGGCGCTGCCGCTGCTGCGCTCGATCCACGCCAATGCCGCGCGCCTGCACGAGCTGACCGAGCGGCTGGTGCGCCTCGAAGGCAAGGCTGACGAGATCCACGACGCCGGACTGTCCAAGGCGTTCAAGGCCCACGGTCAGACCGCGCCGATGCAATTCTTTGTCGCCCGCGAAATCTACAGCCACCTTGAACGCGTGGTTGACCGCTTCGAGGATGTCGCCAACGAGATCGACGGCCTGGTCATCGATCACGCCTAAGGAGCCGGGTTCATGAACCATGTGGCCGTGGCGCTGCCCCTGATCATCGCGCTGGTGATCATGGCCTTGGCGTTCGATTTCATCAACGGACTGCACGACGCGGCAAATTCGATTGCCACGGTGGTGTCCACGCGCTTGCTCACGCCGGTGCAGGCCGTTCTGTTTGCCGCGTTCTTCAACTTTGCCGCCTATTTCACGTTCGGCCTGAAGGTGGCTGAAACCGTGGGCAAGGGCATCATCGACAAAGACGTGATCACCCCGCAGGTGATCTTTGGCGCTCTGGTCGGCGCGATGACCTGGAACGTCATCACCTGGTGGCGCGGCATCCCCTCCTCGTCGAGCCACGCCCTGATCGGCGGGTTGCTGGGCGCGGGCACGATGCATGCCGGCACCAGCGCGATCGTGTGGAAGGGGGTTACCTCCACCACCTCGGCGATCGTGCTTTCGCCAGTGGTCGGCCTGGTTGTCTCGATGCTGCTGATGCTTTTGTCCTCGTGGCTCTTTGCCAAGGCCTCAGCGCGCACGGCCGAAGGCTCGTTCAAGAAGCTGCACCTCATCTCGGCAGCGGCCTATTCGATCGGCCACGGCGCCAACGACGCGCAAAAGACGATGGGGATCATCGCCGTGCTGCTTTATTCGCAGGGCATGCTGGGTGGCACGTTCCACGTACCCGGGTGGGTGGTGATCTCTTGCTACATCGCCATGGGTCTGGGCACGCTGTCGGGCGGGTGGAAGATTATCGAAACGATGGGCAGCCGCATCACCAAGCTGTCGCACCACCAGGGCTTCTGCGCCTCGGCCGGCGGCTCGATCATGCTCTTCGCCGCCAGCGCCTTCGGCATTCCGGTCTCGACCACGCACACCATCACCGGCTGCGTCGTCGGCGTGGGCGCCGCCCGCCGTGCCTCGGCCGTGCGCTGGAGCGTGGCGCAGCGCGTGGTCGTCGCCTGGCTTGTGACCATTCCCGCCTCGGCCCTGGTGGGCGCGATCTTCTACGAGATTGCCAAGCTGC
This sequence comes from Novosphingobium sp. B-7, assembly GCF_000410615.1. Taxonomy (NCBI): domain Bacteria; kingdom Pseudomonadati; phylum Pseudomonadota; class Alphaproteobacteria; order Sphingomonadales; family Sphingomonadaceae; genus Novosphingobium; species Novosphingobium sp. B-7. The sequence goes on from NZ_KE148378.1 coordinate 3,864, forward strand.
TGGGATGATTGCCGGGGACCCGCAGCGCGCTGCGCGCGTTGCCTGCCTATGACCTATTTCGAGCATCCGTTGGCGGCCCTGGCCATCCAGCTGCTGATTCGCAGACTCGGCGGGGGCTGGTGGCTGGGGGTCGCCATCGGTTCCTCTTATTTCCTGGGCCGCGAAATCGCCCAGGCCGAATACCGCTGGATCGAGACATTCGGCCACGGCCTGCGCGCCAACATGCCCTGGTGGGGCCCGCTCGACCTGCGCGTATGGCCGAAACTGGATCAGTGGATCGACTGGTTCGGCCCGCTTGTGACAACGTGCGCGGTGGCGCTGTTTGCACAGAAGCGGGAGCCAATGCGCTAAATGGTGCACCCGGTTGGTTCGATCCTGTTTTGAGAAACCACGCCAACACGTTATGCGGCAACCTTAGCGAGACAGGTGGCGGCAACGAACCTGTCCTGTCGCATGGATAAAGGTTCAGACTTGCGCGTGCGCCCACTTAGCGAATTGGTTCGTCTCCCCGAAGTCACGCTCTGCGCGGTTACCTCGGTCAACGTAGTCGCCACCGTGCGCGCAATGCAGGCGTGCCTTGTGCAGATCGATTTTGCCGATTGCGTCCTGTTCACCGATGCCGACATTGCCCCCGAATGCCCCGTGATTCGCGTGGAGCGGATCGCCCCTTTACGATCCTCTGCCGCCTATTCCCACTTCGTGCTCCAATGTCTGCCCGATTACGTGAGCACCAGCCATGCCCTTGTCGTGCAATGGGACGGGCATGTACTCGATGGCGCACGGTGGAATCCGGATTTTCTGCAATATGACTATATCGGCGCCAGTTGGCCGCAATTCGACGACGGGCATGACGTTGGCAACGGTGGATTTTCGCTGCGTAGCCGGCGCCTGATGGCGTTGTGCCGCGATCCGGCCTTTCGCCCCGTCCACCCTGAGGACATCGCCATTGGCCGCGTCAATCGCGCCTGGCTGGAAAACCAGGGCATGCAGTTTGCCCCCCGCCACATCGCTGATTGCTTCGCGGCCGAGCGTTCCGGTGATCCCTTGGCAACATTCGGCTATCACGGGGTTTTCAATATGCCCCGCGCTCTGGGGCTAGAGGATTTCTGGACGCGCTATCGGCAATTGGATGAAAGAGGCACGATCCGCCCCGATTTCTGGCCCTTGTTGCGGGCGGTTGCCGGTGGGCGTTGCGGCGCGCTGCGTGTGCTGCGCATGATCGCGGATCGCGTGCTGGACAAATGCCGTGGCTGACGGACCGCCTTCACGCGCCGCCAAGCGGAAATCGCTTTCAGGGCCGGCCGGGCGCCGGATCGCGCTGCGGTGGCTGCGGCTGCTTGTGTATCTCGACGCGTTCCGGGCCGCCCCGGTCCGCTTCCTCACAGCGGCAAAATGGCGGCTTTTGGGGAAGCGCGTCAGGGCGCGCGGGCAATTCGCGCCGTTGCTCAGCTTGTCACCGCGATCTTATCGCCTGTGGATGATGCAGCAGGGCGCCCCGCCGGTGGCATCCGTCGCCATTGGCGGCCACCCGCCGATCATCGCGCTTGTCCAAGGCCCGGGCAACGATTATCCCGGCGGTCTTGCCAGAACGCTCGATTGCTTGGCAAGCCAGTCGATCGACGCCCTGATCATCGATAGACCGTTTGACGAAGTGCTGTCCGACAAGGGATTGCCCATTCCCTGGGACTCCCACCTCTGGTTCCTGCCGCTCTGGCCTGGTGACGTTCTGGCAGCCGACGGGGCGGTGCAGTATCGGCGCGCCATCGCCAAGACCCGATCCCGCATCGTCTATGCCGACGATGATCTTGTCACCGCGCAAGGGCAGCGGCATGATCCGCATTTCAAGCCCGATTGGAATGCGCCGCTTTTTGGCAATTTCGACTATTTGACCGGCGCTTGCCTGGTTCGGGCAAGAGCGCAGGATGTTCAGGCTGTGGCCCAGCATGCGGACTGGGCTGCCCGTCTGGTGGCGCATGTGGTGGCCGAATCTGCCGTTGCGCCTGCCCATCTACCGGCGGTTATCCACCATCGCGTCAGCCGGCCCCGGCCGCGATTGCCACTTGCGCTGCCCGCCGTGGCCCGCTGCCTGCCCCCAGTATCTGTGATCGTCCCCACCCGCAATCGCGTCGATCTGCTCAGAATCTGTCTCGATGGCCTCGCGGCGACCCGTTACCGCGACCTCGAAGTGATCGTCGTCGACAATGACAGTGACGATGCAGCGACGCTTTCCTATCTGCGCCAGCTGGACCCACGACGCCATCGTATCATCCACCACGCTGGCCCATTCAATTATTCGGCTATCAACAACCGGGCGGTCGAACAGGCCGGTGGGGATCTGATTTGCCTGCTCAACAACGATATCGAGATAGTCGATCCCGATTGGCTGGCAATCATGGCGACATCGGCTTTGCGGGCGGACATTGGCGCGGTGGGCGCCCGCCTGCTTTACCCCGATGGCAGAATTCAGCACGCCGGAGTGGTCATCGGTGTGGGCAATGCTGCCGGACATGCCCACCGCTTCGTCCGCCCTGGCGAGGCAGGCTATTTTCACCGTCATGATCTACCGCAATTCGTCAGTGCGGTGACGGCAGCATGTCTTGTCGTCGCGCGGCAGCGTTTCCTTGCTGTCGGGGGATTGGATGAAGACAGCTTCCCGGTGGCGTTCAACGATGTCGATCTGTGCCTGCGTCTCAATGCCCAGGGTTGGCAATCGTTTTACGAACCACGCGCCACGCTCGTGCACCATGAATCGGTGTCCCGAGGGCATGACCGCGATCCCGCCGGTGCGACCCGCTTAGCCGGAGAACTGGCGGCCCTGCAGCAGACTTGGGGGACTGCACGGCTGGTTGATCCCTACCATCATCCCCAATTGAGCCGGGCGAGCGAAACGTTCGTCGTGGCGGTGTAAAGGCGGGCCCGATCTTGGTCCCGATCATCTTGACCCAGACAATGCGATCGTATCGCCCCATCGCATCGCATTGCCGTGAACCAAGGAACCTTCCCCTTTGACCAATCCGCTTCCCGGCATTCCGCTGATCGAATCGCCGCTGTTCCCCAGCCTGCAGGCGTCGCTGAACCTGACTGCGGGCGAAGCGCGCATCGCCCAGTCGCTGGCGACAAACGGCTTTGCGGTGATTGACTTTCCCGATGCAGAACTCGATTCCCGGATCGCGCGGATCAAAGCGAACCTTGCGCCGCGCTTCGTCGGGGTGGACCTGAACGATCCCGCCAGCGTCAAGGCCGGCGGCGACCGCCGTATCCAGGATGCCTGGACCTTCGACGAGGATGTCAAGGCCATCGCCTGCAACCAGGTCGTGCTCGATTTGCTCGGCAAACTTTACGGACGTGACGCGTTTCCATTCCAGACGTTGAATTTTCCGGTCGGAACCCAGCAGGAAGCGCATACCGATCTGGTGCACTTTTCCAGCTTGCCCGAACGTTTCATGTGCGGGGTGTGGCTGGCCATGGAAGACATCGACGCCGATGCAGGCCCGTTGCACTACTGGCCCGGTTCGCACCGCTGGCCGGCGCTCAACAATCTGCTGATCGGTCGCCAAGGCTATGGTTCGAAACTGGACTCCGCCCAGGATCCGTTCGCTGTCGCATGGCGCGCACTGGTGGCGGCCCACCAGGTCGAGCCACAAACCTTTCTGGCCAGAAAGGGGCAGGCGCTAATCTGGACTGCCAATCTTCTTCATGGCGGGGGATGGCAATCCGATCCTCACCGCACGCGGTGGTCTCAGGTCACGCACTACTACTTTACGGACTGCATATATTATACGCCGGCTTTCTCGGACGAGGCGTTCGGTCGTCTCGACGTGCGCAACCCGGTTTCGATCGTCGATGGCACCGTCCACGCAGGTCGCCATCTGGGCCAGGATCTGCCGCGGCGCAAAAAGGGCGGAGGGCTCGGTCCCCGCCGTGCGCTTGCGCGGCTGTTAGGCCGATGACTGGCTGGCGGCGTGGCAGCTTTTCGCGTCGGCGGTCCAGCCGTGCCAACCGAAAAATCGGGTGTCGTTTCGTCGTATTTACGCGGCCGCCGGCTATACCCCAGCTTGCGCTGGTGTTGCGTATGTCCTAGGCCGTAACCTCGATCTCGGCACCCTCAGGGGACGCCGGCAAAGGCCCTGTCGCGAGGAGAAAGCACGCAGGAATAGCCGCAATATTTCAAGTGCTTTCGACGCCGGTAGTGGGCCCTTTGGGGCGAGTTGCCAAGCGGCGCCAATCAAGAGTTTACGACCAAGCAACCGCTGAAATATCGTGCTAGCCGGCCTAGCCGGCGGCTCGATCGTCTGATGCAGGATATATGAACGCTGAAATGACCCACGTTGCAGATGCAGAGCCTGCGCCGAGCAAATTCGATGTACCGCACTGGTTGAAAAAGAACCGCTGGTTTCTGCTGTTTGTAGTCGTCCCCACTGTGCTTGCCGTGATCTATTACGGGCTCGTGGCCGGCGATATCTACGTCTCGGAATCGCGATTTGTCATCAAGTCTCCCGACGAGAAGCGGCCTGCGCTGTCCTCATTGGCAAACCTTATTCAGACGACCGGGCTTTCGACGGGGCAGGAACAGTCCAACGAAGTTCTGGAATTCGTGCGTTCGCGCGATGCGTTGAACGAGTTACAGAAAAGAATTGATATTCGCCAGAAATACGCGACGGGTGGTGATTTTCTATCGAGATTCCCAAGTTTTGTTTCGGAAAAATCTTTCGAAAATCTTTACAAGTATTATGGCAAGATGGTGGATGCCAATCTGGATACGCAAACCGGCACCGCCGTGGTAAAAGTCAAGGCCTTCACGCCGGACGACGCCTACCAGATCAATCGCATCCTGTTGTCGCTCAGTGAAGACATGGTCAACCGGCTCAATGCTCGTGCACAAGGCCGGGGTATTGCCGAGGCCGAGCAGCAACTGGCGCAGGCCAGCCAGCGTGCCCGCGAAGCGACTATTAACCTGACCCGCTATCGCAACCAAAGCGCCCTAATCGACCCGGTCAAACAGGCCAGCGGCGTTGTCGAAATTGCCAACCAGTTGACTGCCCAGCGGGCTGCACTGCAAGCGCAATTGTCGATGATGGAGCAGCAGACGCCACGCAATCCGTCGATCCCGGCGCTGCGCAATCGCATCGCTGCGCTATCGGCCCAAGCTGCCCAGCAGAACAGCCAGGTTGCGGGCGGTGCTGGCGCGATGGCGTCCAAGCTGGGCAATTACGAGGATTTGCTAGTCGAGCAGAAGTTCGCCAACGACAGCCTGACGGTTGCGAACGCAGCACTGGTCCAGGCCCGCGCCGATGCGCAACGGCAGAAATTCTATCTGGAACGTGTCGTCGAACCCAACCGACCAGACGAGGCTTTGCTTCCCTCGCGCCTGCTCAGCATCCTGTCGGTGGCGGCGTGCGCGCTGTGCCTCTATTTCATCGGGTGGATGCTGGTGGTCGGCATCCTTGAGCACGCCCCGGAAGATTGACCGATGGCTGCACCAATTACCTGGGCGCGTTGGCGGCAAGGTTTGCGCATTCAGAAGCGGGTTATCCATGCGCTGATGATCCGCGAACTTACCACGCGATACGGCCGCGAAAACATCGGCTTTCTGTGGATCATGGTCGAACCCCTACTGTTTGCCGGTCTTGTTGCGCTGATCTGGCGATTCATGAAGGGCTCCGAGGAGCATGGCATCAGCGTGGTGGCATTCGTAGTATCGGGCTATATTCCGATCACGTTGTTTCGCCATGCCGTGTCCCGCTGCGTGATGCTGTTCCAGGCCAATGGTAGCCTGATGTATCATCGCCAGATCAAGATACTTGATTTTATTCTGGTGCGTTTCCTGATCGAAATGATCGGCGCGATGATGGCATATGTATTCATTGGCTCGATATTGATGGCTTTCGATCTTTTTCCGGTACCTGCCAATATGGGCTATTTGGTATTTGGCTGGTTTCTGTATTCGCTTTTCACACTATCGCTATGCTTGATCATTGCGCCACTTTCCGAAACATCGGAAGTACTGGAAAAGTTCATACCGGTGACAACCTATGTGATGATCCCTTTTTCGGGTCTGTTCACGATGTCATCCTGGCTATCTCCGCAATTGCGCGGATACCTGATGTGGTCTCCCTTCGTCAATGCCATGGAAATGATGCGCTACGGGCTGTGGGGCGAGCGTGTTGAGCCATACTACAATGTCGCCAACCCGCTGTATTGTTCAATGATCGCTGCCGCTATCGGTCTACTCCTATGCCGGCGCATCCGCAAAACGATTAATGTCGAATGATTACATGCACCAACCTTTGCAAAAACTACAAGCACGGCGGCGGAACCAAGCGCGTGCTGAACAACGTCAATTTCACTGTGGAGCGAGGCGATCGTCTTGCGCTGTTGGGGCGTAACGGTGCGGGCAAGACAACGCTGATCAAGTTGATTGGTGGGGTAGAAATGCCGACATCGGGAAAGGTCCATCGCAGGATGACGGTATCGTGGCCACTGGGTTTTGCCGGCGGATTTCAGGGAAGTTTGACCGGCTATGACAATGCGCGATTCATCGCCCGGATATATGGCCACGACTACAAGGAAATGCGCGACTTCATTGAGGATTTCACGGAGCTGGGTCGGCAGCTGCGGATGCCGGTCAAAACCTATTCATCGGGTATGCGCGCCCGGTTGGCGTTCGGGCTGTCGCTCGCCATCGAATTCGATTGCTATCTGATCGATGAAATCATCCTGGTCGGCGATCAGAACTTTCAGCGCAAATGCCATCACGAACTGTTCGAAAAGCGCAGTGACCGCACCATGATATTGGCTTCGCACAGCAACGATGCCGTCAGGCAGTACTGCAACAAGGCGTTGCTCCTGTCCAACGGCCATGCCGAGCTTCAAAACGATGTGGAGCAGGCGCTGGCGGTTTATAGCCAGTTCTGACTGGGGCGGCCGGCCTGGCGTCGTGCGACGCGTGGCAACCGCTGCCCCATCGCCGCTTGGGCAATGGGGCGCGATCGTTTAGCAAAGCACCTGCGAATAGATCTTGCCGTAATTTTCGACGAGTGGGCCCATATCGTAATTCCGGCCCAAGTACTGCGCCTGTTCTGCAAGCCGGGCGCGAAGGCTGTCGTCAAGGATGGCTTCCATCGCTGCGGCAAAGGAATCGATGAACGTGGCTGTGTCGCGCACCGCCTTCACGATAATGCCGCCGCATGCGCCATGCGCGTCTTTGAGCATGTTTTCGATTTCACCGACATCACTGGCCACGACGGGCGTTCCCACCTGCAGGGCTTGTATGATGCACAGCGGATAGGATTCACCCGCGAAACGTGTGGGCACGACGGCGACATCGCTGAGGCGGTAAAGGCCGTGAATACGCGCTTGATAACCCAGGAAACTGATATCCGGGTCTTTACCATAACGCTTGCGATGGCGGTCGGGTTCATCGCCCTCGCCAACAAGGCACAAGTGCATCGTGCGGTGTGGATTGCGCTTGCGAACCGCGACAAACGCTTCGATGGCCGCGCGCCAGCCCTTGCGCTTGATGCCCCGGGCTACCAGCGTAAAGACGATGGCATCCTCCGCGATGCCCAGATCGGCGCGCGTTTTGGGAAATGGCAGTGGGTCGATGGGCATCGCGTTGGCCATTTTCGTGAACCGCTCAGGCGCAATGCCTTGGCCTTGCAGCGGCAGCAGATTCTTGTCGGCCGTATAGACGAAGTGGTCGATCGCCGAAGTGATGCGCGTCATGCTCTCGAATGGAATGTCGGAAGCCTCGTAAGACCCGTGGAGCGTGACGACATAGGGCAAGGCGGGGTCGAGATTCCACATGTGGTAGAAGTGCATTTCTGCCCCTACCGTGTGGGAGTGTATCAGGGACACGCCCAATTCCCGCATCGCCCGGCCACAGCCGTATTCGGTTACCCACGCGGCATCGTACACCGATACTGCGGGATTGAGCGCCCGGCGCATATGCTCGTTCACCTCTTCGGAGTTAAACACCAGAATGGAAACGATCCATCCAGCCTCCACCAGGCTGTTGGCCAGCTGTATCGGGAAATTTTCACCGCCACCCGGGATAAAGCCCAGCATCGCCAAAAGAATATGCGAACTTTGCCGACGGGTTGAAAGCATCTTGTCGAGACTGCAATGGAGATCGAGCACCCCATGCGTAGCCTCGACATCGAAGTATTTATATTGCTTTGCAATATTTTCATAAAATTTGATAGTCGTCGCGTCGGGAATGGTCCAAGTCTTGCGCATCTCGATCATGACGCGCTCCAGTTCGTTGTAGAACCTGGTTCCGGTGAATGAGCTGGATGATGTGTTCGAGCCATGTCGGCGGAAATACGATACGGCATCGGGATGCCAGGCGATCTGCCCGCCGCCGGCAATCTGCAGATAGAGATACCAATCGCCTACGACCTTGAAGCTGGCTGCCTCGTCCCATACGCGCTGGGCAATGGGGGCGCGGCGGAACAGGCATCCACCAACATTGGCAATCACATTGCTGACGCCGAACCCGTGTGCAAACCAGTCTGCGGCAGGCCGAACGAGCTGCTCTGCCCAGATGCCCGCTTCGGCATCTTCTCGATAGGTGTCGAGCCAAAGATTGGCTGTACCCTCAACGTCGGTTTCCAGAATGCGGCCAAACGCCATTTGTACGCTGTCATCCGCGAAAAATGGCACCAGTTTCTCTACGAAATCGGGTTCGCAGAAATCATCGCTTTCGCAAATCCAGACAATTTCACCGTCAACATTATCGAGGCCTTTGTTCCATTGCTTGAACACGCCGCCAGAGTTGTTGACATTGTATATTTTGCGAATGCGATTACCATATTTCTCAGAAAAACGATCAATCACCTCGCGGCTATTATCGGATGAGCAGTCATCTAGAACCAATATATCAATATTCTGGTAAGTTTGCGCCAAAATGGAATTTAGTCGCTGTTCCAAAAACCGACCATGGTTGTAATTCGGAACAATTGCCGATACTTTGGGTTGGTAGCGCTTTTTGGCAACTTTTTGCCGAAATGGAATTGTCGCTCGCAACTCGTGCTTGCCATAGAGAGACCAGTGCACAAACGGATTCATGCCTGAATCAGCAATGTCGGTATACAGCGCCAGATAGAACCGTGTCGAAAAATCAGCGCTCGGGTCACGGCCTTCCAGCCAGCCTTGAGTCATGTAGTGGAAAAAGGGATCGGCGCCGGAGATGCGAACGTCGGGATATGTCAGCAAATAGAAATCGGCCGAGAAATCCTGCTTCAATTGCCTGATATCGGCTTCGGATAACCCGCGATACGCGTCTTCTTCCGAAAGGATCGTAACGGTTTGACCAGCCGGGCTGATGTGTCCGGTTGCGTTCGGGGCTGCCGCGTTGCGGATGACTTCCGGTTCGTGCGCGGGCGCAAAAGTGCTGATGGGCGCTGCCAGGGGCGCGCCAGGCGCGGAGGCTCGCGCATCTGTGGCTGCGATATCGCCAAACAGATGGTGAAAGAAGGGGTGGTTTCCCGGCCGCAGGACATCGGGATGGGCGAGAATATAGCCGATGGTATCGAAACGGGCATTGGGATCGCGCCCCTGGCGCCAACCGTGATGAAGATAGTGTTCAAGCAAATCTTCGTTGCTTAAGGCCAGATCCGGATTGCTGGCCTTGTAGAAAACTTCGTCGAATTCGGCTTTAGCTTTGGTCTTTTGCTCGGCTGTCAATGCATGCGTGCAGTCGTTTTCTGTAAGCATATGGGAAGGGGGGCCTTGGCTGGGGAGGACTAACGCTTCGCGTCCTACACACTGTGAAAGTTACACAATTTTGAAGATTTTCAATCCGGGGGCCGTTCACGCTCCAACGCATTTACCGCATAGTTCGTCTCAAATCGACAGAATGTCGCTGGCGGGGCGGCAGGCGTCGGACTAGCGCGAAGGTGCTCAAGGCCAGTAGTCGGAAGGGTTGCATGGGTTTCTGGTTTTTTGATGCAGCCACAAAGATATTGAAGCTGTCGGCCGGCATCGCGATGGCTGCGTCCCTAGCTCCATTGTCCGCCAAAGAGAGTCAGGCGCCAGATGCCGATACGCCTGCGGTTCGTTTGGCAAAAGGCGGCACTGCCGATCGTATCGCGATTTTGGGTGAACAAGTCTATCCCCGTGCAGACCTGGCCGCGGGCGACACGCGATTCGATCCTGCCAGTACGCTTCTCGTCAATGCTCTGGGGGCGAAGTCCGGCATGTTCGGCGCCGCCGCGCGCGATGGTGTAACCTGGGCGAATGCTTACGTTCCCGGCACTGATCGCAGCGGTGTCGTGCAGCTTTATTCCCTTTCGACCACGGGGAACTATGGCGCCTTTTTTGGCGCGCGATCGAGCGACAACCCGAGCGGGCAGGCAGAGAACGTCATCGGCAGTATCGATCTGGTCGTGGCGGACAGCGCGCAGCCGCATCTGCACTGGGCGCATTACTCGGAAGGCTATGTTCCGGCCGGCAAGCGAGGATATCGGTTGCTGATCAATGACGAAAACTCCATTCAAAATGATTCCGATCCGGCGCCTTCTGCCGACCCATACAACGTCAATCCGCAACATCTTTTAAACAACTTGCGCGTAGACTGTGGAATTGGAATGCAAAGTGCGAACAGTTGCACGAACCCCTTGTCTATTCTAAACAATGGCGCGAGCTATCGTGTCGGCATTCTGTTCGGGGACCGCTCCATCGATGTTGTGAACGGGGCGGCGAATGCGGTTGCGCTGCCGTCGGCCTATGCGCTGTCGTGGTTCGGGCAGGCCGGAAATCCGTCATGGCGCATTTATGCCCAGGCCCGTCACGCCAATGCCGGGCGAGTGGTCATGACGGATGCGGCCATGACGGTCGCGGTGGGTGATGCCGCGACTCCGGGATTGCAAGTGGCACAAAATTTCGTGGCAACACCGGCCGTGATCGCGTCCGGTGCGCCGCCCGCCATTTCGGGCAATTGCCCCGTTACCGGTCAGCGCGGCGGCAGCACGGCGGGGGTCTTTGCCTTTGCCGCCGATTGCCCGGCGGGGCGCATCACTATCCATATCGCTGCAGCGGCGCCGACCGGTTGGGCCTGCTTTGCCTCCAATCTGGACAAGACTGTAAGCGTTGTCAGGGAAACAGCGTTTGACCAGACAAGCGCAACAATGGATGTATCCAACGCCGAAAGTACAGATTCAGTAGTTTTTTCCTGTAACGGTTTTTGAAAAACGAACGCTTTTGGGTCGCGAGCAAGATATGGATGTTATAGGAATTTTTGGCGCAAACGGTTTTATCGGGCGCCACCTGACGCGCGCATTGGTTGGCCGTGGGTTGCGCGTCGTCTGTTTCGGGCGCCATTTTCCACTGGATTTTGAAAGCGAGTTTGGCAATCGTGCTGATTTGCGCCTGATCGATTTTCATAACGACATGGATGTTTACCGGAAGCTGATCGGTATTACACATGTGGTGCATCTGATAAATTCGTCAAATGCCGCTGTCGGAAACGAAAAAGTTGTTGCTGATATAAACAGTAATGTAATTCCCCATGTTATTTTTGTTAAGTCTTGCATTCTTTCTGGGGTGAAATCTTTTACGTTTCTGTCGTCTGGCGGAACCGTTTATGGTATTCCGCAAAAAGTACCGATCGATGAAAGTCACCCCACATTTCCCATAAACTCTTACGGCCTGAACAAGCTGTTCAGCGAGCATTATCTGAGAATGCTCAGCAGAAATAGCGGGATGGGCTATAATATCCTGCGCGTGGCCAATCCATATGGTCCCGGTCAGCTCGGGATTGGTGGGCAGGGTTTGATCGGGACAATCATGCAGCGCTATCTGCAGGGGCAGCCGGTATCCATTTTCGGCAGCGGGTTGCACCAGCGTGACTATCTGTACATCGACGACACCATCGATGCGATCGTGCGTGCCGTCGAGCGCGAGCCTTTAAACGATGTGGTCAATATCGGCAGTGGTGTGGGGGTATCGATCCTGGCGGTAGTGGATGCCGTGGAGGCGGCATTGGGCTGTAAGATTGCCCGAGAGCACGTTCCCGATCGCACGACCGACGCGGCAGACAACATTCTCGATACAAGCCGCGCGGAACGGCTTCTGGGATGGAAAACGGTGACGCCTTTTGCGGACGGTGTGGCCAAAACGGTGGCGTGGAATCTGCGTCACCGCGCGGTTGCGAGCCGCGGAATATAGTTTGGTTTCGGATGCCTTGCCGGATCGCCACGGTTAGCTGTTGCGGTGCTTGCAAGCGGGGAATGGTTTGGGCATTCGCCGCCGATGGCGGAATTGCCCCTTGGCGCTGCGTTTGGGCATGCGATGGAGAATTTTACTCATGCACGACTCCGCATTTCGGATCGGTGAACTGGTTATGCGGACCTATTGCGATCTTGCCCATGCCAAGGTCCTGGAAATAGGTTCTTTGAACGTGAACGGATGTCTGCGTGATGCTGCGGCACCAACGACCATCTATATCGGTCTCGATCTCGAACCTGGTCCCTCGGTCGATATGGTTATAGCCCCCGGTGGCGAGTATCCGGTTGAAAACGACAGTTTCGATCTGGTTATGGCATCATCGGTTTTTGAGCATGATCCCCGTTTCTGGGAAACGTTCTTGCGGATGTGCCGTGCGGCCCGCCCGGGCGGACATATTTATGTGAACGCCCCGTCCAACGGCACGGTTCACCGCTATCCAATGGACTACTGGCGGTTCTATCCCGATGCGGGCCTTGCCCTGGCTGACTATGCCCGCGCATGCGGACTTGAAGTCGATCTGGTCGAAAGCTTCACCGGCCATCGCCATTCCGACGTGTGGAATGATTTTGTCGCGGTTTTCCGCAAAGGGCCGAGTGCCGACCCCCTCAATACTGCATTTGTCTACCAGCGATATCCGTGTTCCAACGTGCGGACATGGCAATCGTCGGCGGTATTCCATGGCAGTGAAGCCACCGAAGACATGGCTATGCTGGCTCGGCTGCGGCGGCAGGTTGACGAGGCGGCGGCGCAGACAGACGCGACCGAGGCCTTGCGCGACCAGATTGCCCAGCTGGAACAGGCCCTGGCGCAGAAGCGCCAACAGGAGCAGGAGCGCAGCGACGAGCTGACGCGTCTGGCCGCGGCCATGGCGGGTGCCGATCAGGACCGCGAGCGCCTTGGTTCGGAAAATGCCGACCTGGCCAGCCGGGCAGCGGTGCTGCAAAGCCACCTGGTTCAGCGGCAGGAGGAAGTGGATCAGGCCTGGCTGCGTGTAAGGGAGCTCGAAGCCGAGCGCGAAGCACTGCGCGATCAGGTCGAGCAACTCCACGCGGCCCAGGCCAAGAACGGCGCAGAACTGATCGAGTCGGAAAAATGGGTTTACGATCTTGCTGGTCAGCGGCGAAAGCTGGAGCAACGGCTCGCGGCGGTCGAGGTCGCACTCGCTGCGGCTGAACGGACCATCGTGGATCTAAAGCGGGACGGCGCTGTTCGCGAACAACAGCTTCGCGATCATCATGAAACCAATCGCGCTCTGGCCGGTGGCGTTGCGCGTCTGAGGGCATTGCGCGGCAGCGCGGAGCAGATTGCGGCCCAGGCCCACGATCTTCATTCGCAATGGCACGCGGAGCAACACCCCCTTACAGGCTTGGCCGCTTTTGTCCGCGATGCGCTGGCACCGGAGAGCGCCCCCGCGAGCAGCACCATGCCGCGCGAGGATGAGCCATCCGTCGGCCAGACCGTTCCGGCGCAACACAAGGCGGCGCTTCATGCCAATATCGAAAAGCTAGTGGCGCGCGTCACCGAACAGCAGCGCGCGCTGTTTGACGAGCAGGCGCGCACTGCCCAGCTCCACGAAACGATTGCCGCATTGCGGGCCGAAGCGCTCGGGTATCATGCCAAGGCATCGACCGCGCTTGAGCAGCTGGAGGTGCTGCGCGCCGAACATGGCCAGCAAGCGCGAAAATTGCGTGCAGTCGAGGAGCGGGCTGCCAAGAAAGATCGCGATCTCATGTGGATGCGTCGCCTCTATCAGCTGATGGATTACGCCGGCAGCGGATGGCGCGGTCTACTGCCGCCAGCATTGCGCCGCCGGGTGTTGAACCGACTGCTAATCGGCAAAAGGCATTTCGATGGTCCGGCGTATCTGGAAAAATACGCGGACGTTGCCGCCTCGGGGATGGATCCTCTGCGCCATTACGTCAATCACGGGATGGCAGAGGGCCGTTTCGTCGATCTCGGAAGGTAGGGTGGTCGCCTTGCGCGACATGAACGCAAGCGGGCCATCGTGGTGATGGCACAGGCGCGATGGGCTGACTCGACCAGGCATGTTCGGGTTGTTTCCGGTAAGAGAGAGCAGGTATGCACGTTACGACTTTGGCAATCCCGGACGTGAAGGTGTTCACCGCAAATCGGATCGGTGACGAGCGCGGTTATTTCGCCGAAACATTTAGGTCGGACCTTTTTGTACAGACCTGTGGCGAGCATCTGTTTGTCCAGGACAACGAATCGCTCAGCGCTAGGGCGGGCACGATCCGGGGGCTGCATTTCCAGAGCGAGCCTCATGCCCAGGGCAAACTGGTGCGGTGCACGGCGGGTGCGCTGTTCGACGTGGCGGTCGACATCCGGGTCGGCTCGCCCACGTTTGGGCACTGGGTTGGCGAGACGCTCAGCGCGCAAAATGGACGACAATTGTGGGTTCCCCCCGGCTTTGCCCATGGCTTCTGCTCGCTCGAGCCGGGAACGGTCATCGCCTACAAGGTGACGGCGTATTACAATGCCCAATCTGACAGAGGTCTGGCCTGGGACGATGCAGATATCGGCGTAATGTGGCCCGATATCGCCGATCCCGAGACTTTGTCTTCGAAAGACAAAAATCAGCCGAAGCTGGCCCAATTGCCGGCCTATTTTTCTGCCTGAGGCATTGGTCGATCTTGTGTCGCATAAATTCTGGAGATTTACTTCATGCGTGTGATTGTAACTGGCGGCGCTGGATTTATCGGTTCCGCCTTGGTCCGTTTCCTCGTCTTGGAAAAAGGCTATGAAGTACTCACCATCGATGCGCTGACTTACGCCGGCTGCGAAGCGTCCTTGCGCGCGGTGGAAGGCCGGGTCAACCACCGCTTTTTGCGGGCCGATATCCGGGATGGCGCGGCCATGGCCGAGGCCATCGGCAGTTTTCGCCCGGATCGCGTGATGCATCTAGCTGCAGAAAGTCATGTCGATCGCTCCATCACCGGCGCGGCTGACTTCATCCAGACCAATATCGTGGGGACATTCGTGCTTCTGGAAGCGGCGCGCGCCCATTGGAACGGCCTTGATGGCGCCGCCAAGGCAGCCTTCCGCTTCCTCCATGTGTCTACCGACGAGGTCTATGGCTCGCTGGGCAACGAAGGACTGTTTACCGAAACCACGCCTTATGATCCGTCCTCGCCCTATTCGGCGTCCAAGGCGGCTTCCGACCACCTTGCCAAGGCCTGGGAGCGGACTTACGGGATGCCCATCGTGGTCTCAAACTGTTCGAACAATTACGGCCCGTATCACTTCCCGGAAAAACTCATCCCGCTTACGATCCTCAATGCGCTAGATGGCCGTTCGCTGCCCGTTTATGGCAAGGGCGAAAACGTGCGCGACTGGTTGTTCGTCGATGATCATGCACGCGCGCTCGACATGGTCATCGCCCATGGGCGGATTGGCGAAACCTATAATGTCGGCGGCCGGAACGAGCGCCGCAACATCGACGTGGTGCGGCGCATCTGCACGGTGCTTGATGCTCTGGTCCCCGCAGCGACACCGCGCGAAGAGCTGATCGATTTCGTCACCGATCGCCCCGGCCACGATGCGCGCTATGCCATCGACGCCACCAAGCTGGAAAACGAATTGGGCTGGCGTGCCCAGGAAAATTTTGACAGCGGGATCGAAAAAACGGTTCGGTGGTATCTCGACAACGAATGGTGGTGGCGCCCGCTGCGCGACCGTTACGACGGCGCGCGTTTGGGGCTCGACGCAGCAAAATCCGGGATGATCGCGTGAAGATTGCCGTTACCGGCCGCTATGGGCAGGTCGCATCGAGCTTGATCGAGCGCGGTGCCTTGGCCGGCCACGATATCGTGCCTCTCGCTCGGCCGGAAATCGACTTGGCACGGCCTGACACGGTCGGCGATGCCCTGGCGGCCGTGGCGCCTGATGTGATCGTGTCCGCCGCCGCCTATACCGCCGTCGACAAAGCCGAGGCCGAGCCTCAACTTGCGGAAGCGATAAATGTGCTCGGCCCCGCGGCAGTGGCAGCGGCCGCCAGCCGGCTGAATGTGCCCGTCATTCACCTTTCCACGGACTATGTGTTTGATGGAGCGCTCGATCGCCCTTACCGCGAATGCGACGCAACTGGTCCCATTGGTGTCTATGGCGCGTCCAAGCTGGCGGGTGAGCAGGCGGTGGCCGAAAACTGCCCGAACAATGCGGCCATTTTGCGCGTGGCTTGGGTCTATAGTCCGTTCGGGGGCAATTTTGTGAAGACCATGCTGCGGTTAGGCGCCGAACGCGAAGAAATCGCGGTGGTGGCAGACCAGATCGGCAATCCCACCAGCGCGCTCGACATTGCCGATGGCATTCTGACTGTCGCGGGCAATATGGTTGGTAGCCGGGATGCCGAGCTGCGCGGCATTTTTCACATGACGGCGGCGGGGGAAGCCAGCTGGGCAATGTTGGCCGAAGCGATTTTCGCAGCCTCTGCTGCGCTGCAAGGTCCGTCGGCACGCGTGCGGCCCATTCAGGGGATTGATTACCCGACGCCAGCTGCGCGGCCCATGAACTCCCGCCTCGACAGCACGCTCATTGCAAACGTGCATGGCGTGACGCTGCCTGAATGGCATGGTGCACTGGAGCGGGTCGTCCAACGCTTGCTTGCTGCATAAAGCCGACTGGCGATTGATCACAAAAGGAAAGTACAAGATGAAGGGTATCATTCTGGCGGGTGGAAGTGGAACCCGACTATATCCGATGACACTTGCTACGTCAAAGCAGTTGATGGCTGTCTATGACAAGCCGATGATCTATTATCCTCTCAGCACGTTGATGCTTGCCGGTATCCGGGATGTGCTGATTATTTCAACGCCCCGCGATCTTCCCGCGTTTCGTTCTCTTTTGGGCGATGGCGCGCAATGGGGCATGCGGCTGGAATATGCCGAACAACCCAGTCCCGATGGCTTGGCGCAGGCTTATGTGATCGGTGCGGATTTCGTCGGCAATCAGCCTTCGGCCCTGATTCTTGGCGACAACATCTTTTACGGGCATGGCCTGCCTGATCTGCTGCGCAGCGCCAAGGCGCGAACATCGGGCGCCAGCGTCTTTGCCTATCACGTATCCGATCCGGAACGGTATGGCGTCGTCGCATTCGACAATGACATGAAAGCGATTGCGATCGAGGAAAAGCCCGCGCAGCCCCAGTCCAACTGGGCGGTTACCGGGCTGTATTTCTACGATGCGCAAGTCGTCGATATTGCCGCCGATCTCAAGCCTTCCGTGCGGGGCGAACTGGAAATCACCGATGTGAACCAGGTCTATCTCGAGCGTGGCCAGTTGTCGGTGGAGATTATGGGGCGCGGTTATGCCTGGCTCGATACCGGTACACCCGACAGCTTGCTGGACGCGGCAGAATATGTGCGGATCCTAGAAAAGCGGCAAGGTTTCAAGATCGCCAGTCCCGAGGAAATTGCGTTCCGCAATGGTTTTATCGACGAAACTGGCTTGCAACGCGCTATCGATAAACTGGGCAAATCGGATTATGGGCGCTACTTGAGGACCGTTCTGTCAGGGGACCTGAACCGGTGACAACGGGGGGCTGATCGTCCTCGGACACGAAGTGCCGACGGGCGGCATGACCTATTTTGCGGAACTATTTCATGAAGCTCCAATCCTCGCTTCTTTTGAGCACGACGCTGCTGCTGGGAGCGTGCGCCACTCTGCCGTCCAGCGGCCCGACCGGTAGCCAGGTGACCAAGGCGGTGGCCAGCGACCAGCAAATGGACCTCTCGCTGGTGGAAGTGGATAGCCCTGCCCAGATTCCGCCGCAGGCCACGGACGTCGGGATGCGATTGATGGACCGGCCGCCGCCGCCCACCGACATGGTCGGCCCCGGCGATGTGCTGAACGTGGCGATTTACGAGGCTGGTGTCACCCTGTTTTCGAATTCGACCGGTCTTTCAGGGGCTTCGGCCAGCGCCGGCATCGATACCGGCGCACGCGCGCAGAATCTGCCTGAAATGCGGGTGGACGATAATGGCGACATCACGATTCCGTATGCGGGCAAGCTGCGGGTGCTCGGCGAAACGCCGGTCGAAATAGAGCGGCAGATTCGCCTGGCATTGCGCGGATATTCGCAGAACCCCCAGGTTCTGGTGACGCGCCGGTCGGTCATCACAAATTCCGTCATTGTTGGTGGCGAGGTTGCAAAGCCTGGCCGCCTGGTGCTCGACACCAACCGTGAAACGCTGTCTGATGTGGTGGCCCTCGCGGGCGGTTATCGCGGCAAGGCGAGCGATCTGATCGTACGTGTCAAACGGCGCGATGAAAGTGCGGATTACCGCCTGAGCACGCTGCTCGACAATCCGTCCCTGGATGTGCGTGCCTATCCCGGCGATCGTTATACGCTCATCTATGATCCGATGTCGTTCTCGGTGCTGGGCGCCGCGGGCAGGATGGACCAGATTCCCTTCGTTAGCGGAACCTTGACCTTGGCGCAGGCGATTTCGGCGGCGGGCGGCCCCAATCCAAACCTGGGCGATCCGGCGGCAGTGTTTGTATTCCGCTATGTCGATGATCCCGCGAATCCGGGGCAGCGCAAGCCGGTGGTCTATCACATCAACATGATGCGCACTGGCAGCTATTTCCTGGCGCAGAACTTCCGGATGCAGAACAAGGATATTCTCTACTTCGGTAATGCACGTGCTAACCAGCCGAGCAAGGTGATCCAGTTGATCAGCCAGCTGTTCTCGCCGGTGGTGGCGGTGACCAGCGCGGTTTCTGTCGCCAAGAACTGACCTGCGGGCATCCCCGGCCATGCATTGGCCGGGGATGCTTCCATCAAGACTGCTTCACCACCGCGTCGATCGCCAGCAGCCGCTTCCACAGCTCTTCGAAATCGGCGAGGGGCAGGGCATTGGGGCCGTCTGACAGCGCCTTGTCCGGGTCCGGGTGGGTTTCCATGAACACGCCCGCGACGCCAGCGGCCACGGCGGCACGGGCGAGCAGGGGGACGAATTCGCGCTGGCCGCCCGAGCGCTCGCCCAGGCCGCCGGGCTGCTGGACCGAGTGGGTGGCATCGAAAACCACCGGGCAGCCGGTATCGGCCATGATCGCCAGGCCGCGCATGTCGGACACCAGAGTGTTGTAACCGAACGAGGTGCCGCGTTCGCACAGCAGGAAAGCATTGGGATCGTGCCCGGCGGCGCTGGCGGCATTGCGGGCCTTGTTGACTACCTGCTGCATGTCGGCCGGCGCCATGAACTGCGCCTTCTTGATGTTGACCGGCTTGCCGCTGGCCGCGACCGCAGCGATGAAATCGGTCTGCCGCGCGAGGAAGGCGGGCGTCTGCAAGACGTCGACCACGCTGGCGACCGGCGCTACCTGCGCCGCCTCGTGCACGTCGGTGATCACGGGAAGGCCGGTCTCGGCGCGGACCTTTTCGAGGATGCGCAATCCTTCGTCGATGCCCAGGCCCCGGAACGATTTGTCGGAACTGCGGTTTGCCTTGTCGAACGAGGCCTTGAAAATGAGCAGCAGCCCCAGCCTGTCCGCCACCGCGGCAAGCGTTTCGGCGATGGAAAGCGTCATTTCCTCGCTTTCGATGACGCAGGGTCCCGCAAATGCGAATAGGGAAGACTGCGGTCGAATCGTATGGCCACAAAGGTGCATATGGGAGAGCTCGCCTGCCGAAAAATTGTGTAATTCACTGTCGGATCGGATGCAGTTTACACGGTCCAAACACAATAGTGATTTCACAACCCTTGGCGGGTATTGAAAATTCTGGCAACAGGTGGGTGATGATATGGCAGCCAATTCCCCCTGCGCACACCGCCATAGCGTACACGCGAGACCTGCTTTGAACGACATGCCTAACAAGCGGATCGACGTACGCTATGCCGCATCTGCGTTGAAGACGATCGACATCGAACTGGATGCGCTGGAGACCTTGCGCGATGCCCTGCGCGCACCGCAGCTGCGCGAGGCGGTGGAGCAGGCGATCACAGCCCTGGCCACCACGCGTGGCCGCGTTGTCGTGACCGGCATGGGCAAGAGCGGGCATATCGCGCGCAAGATCGCCGCGACTATGCGCTCTACCGGCACATCAGCCGTCTATCTCCACCCGGGCGAAGCGAGCCATGGTGACCTGGGCATGATCACGCCCGAGGATATCGTGCTGGCCATCACCTGGTCGGGTGAGACCAGCGAACTCAACGACATTTTCCACTACTGCAACCAGTATGGCGTCACGCTGATCGTCGCGACCTCGTTTCCCGACAGCACCGCTGGTCGGGCCGCCGATATCTGCCTGTCGATGCCCCCGGTGCGCGAGGCATGCCCGAACGAACTGGCGCCGACATCGTCCACCACCACGCAGCTCGTGCTGGGTGATGCCCTGGCCGTTGCGCTGATCGAGGCGCGCGGCTTTACGCCTACCGATTTCCGCGTGTTCCACCCCGGCGGCAAGCTGGGTGCACAACTGTGTGTGGTGAGCGACATCATGGGCACGGGCGAGGCGGTGCCGCGCGTGACGAGCGACGAATCACTGAGCAACGCCACGCTGGAGATGAGCCACAAGCGCTATGGCTGCACGGCGGTGGTCGATGGCATGGGGCGGCTGATCGGTGCGTTCACCGATGGCGATTTGCGCCGCTGCATCGCGGCTTATGACCTCAGCGACCAAATCGGTTTGCACATGTCGCCCAATCCGCTGCGAGTTGCGCCCGATACCCTGGCATCGGACGCGCTGCGCCTGCTCAACGACAATGCCGTGTCGGTGCTGTTTGTCGTGGAAGGCGAGATCTTGGTGGGCATTGTCCACATGCACGATATCGTCAGGGCCGGCGCCGCCTGATAAGCGGTAGGCATGCCTTCGCCTTCTTCTGCCCTGATCGTTGTGCCGGCGCGCCATGGTTCCACGCGGTTGCCGGGCAAGCCCCTGCTGACCATCGCCGGCCGCACGCTGCTCGAACGCGTGCACGCCGTGGCCAGGGCTGCCGGCGAACTGGCAGGGAATTGCGCGGTTGTGGTTGCCACCGATGACGCGCGCATCGCGGCGCATGCCCAGGCGATCGGCGCCGCAGTAGCGATGACCGATACGGCGCTCGATTCCGGCTCGTCCCGCGCGTTTGCCGCTGCCACCGCCTGGCCGAATCGGCCAGACCTGGTCATCAACCTGCAGGGCGATGCGCCGTTCGTGCCGCCCGCGGTGGTGGCCGCGCTGATCGCCACATTGCGCGGCGGCGAAGCCGACGTGGCGACCCCGGTCTATCGGCTCGATTGGCCGCGGCTGGACCACTTGCGCGCGCACAAGCAGACCGCCCCGTTCAGCGGCACGACCTGCATCCGCGACTCGCAGGGCCGCGCCTTGTGGTTTTCCAAGACGATCCTGCCGGCCATGCGCGACGAGGCCAAGCTGCGCGCCACCGAGCCGCTGTCGCCCGTGTGGCAGCATCTCGGGCTCTATGGTTATCGCCTGGCGGCGCTGGAATGGTTTGCCCAGGCACCGCAAAGCCCGACCGAATGCCTGGAAGGCCTGGAACAATTGCGCTTTCTGGAAGCGGGGCGGACGATCGCGACGATCGCGGTCGATCCGCCGCTTCATGCCATGTCGGGCATCGATACGCCGGCCGATCTGGCCCTGGCCGAAGCGGCGATCGCCCGGCTGGGCGATCCCTATCCGCTGTGACCATGGGCAGCGACCTGCGCGGGGCGGGGGCCCGTTTCGTAATCGTGCGCCATGGCAACACATTTGCCCATGGCGAAGCGCCGCGCCGCATCGGCGCCCACACCGACCTGCCGCTGACCCCAGCCGGCGAGGAACAGGGCGCGGCGCTCGGCCGCCACTTCGCCGCGCAAGGCTGGCACTTTGCCCGCGCGCTGGTTTCCCCCCTGGCGCGCACCCGCGCCACGGCGGCGGCGATCCTGGCCTGTCAGCCCAATGCGCCAGCCCTGGTGCCCGAACCGTGCGATTGGCTGCGCGAGATTGACCATGGACCGGATGAGAATCAGGGCGAGGACGCCGTGATCGCGCGCATCGGCGCCGAGGCCCTGGCCGCCTGGGACGCGCATGGCGTGGCGCCGCGCGATTGGCAGGGCGATGCGGAAAG
>NZ_KE148378.1:26324-26599 GCF_000410615.1 Novosphingobium sp. B-7
CACGCTGCGGTTGGAAAGCTGGAACGTTCGGCCATGAGCGCAGCGCCCCTGTTGCGTGCGCCGGCCTTTCCCTGGGCAGACGCTGGCGTAAGCGGCGAGAGCGTCTCGTCGCCCTCGGCTGCGGCCATAGAGGAAGCTCGCGCCTTGTTTGCCGATATCTGCGCCGCGCGGGTGGGGGGCTGCTTCTGGGGCGTGCCGGTTGAAGCGCCGGGGCCGTGGCCCGTGGTCTTGCGCCCGCGCGATCGGGCAGAGATGGCGGCGCTGGCCGGCCGCGC
>NZ_APCQ01000249.1:0-23154 GCF_000410615.1 Novosphingobium sp. B-7
CAAAGCCGGCGCCGCGCCAGGCCGAGCACGCCCCGGGCCGCGACAAGCCTGCGCCCACCCCGCCGCGCAAGGCGCCCCAGGGTGGCGATCGCATCGGCAAGGATTTCCTCGCCGGGTTGCCGAGCAACAGCAACCCGGGTGCCTCGCGCAATCCCCCCGCGCAGACTGCCGGACCCGACGTGCGCGCGTCGCTGGGCATGGCGCTGTCACGCCAGATCAAGCCGCACTGGCAGGGGCCATCGGGCGTCGAGGTGGACAAGCTGGTCACCGTGGTGGCCTGGAACCTCAATCCCGACGGGTCGTTGGCTGGAAAGCCGGTGATCGTGTCGCAAAGCGGGATTACCGACGCCAATCGCGCCCAGGCCCACCGCCATGCTGAACTGGCGATCCGTGCGGTGGAACTGGCCGCGCCATTCAATTTGCCGCCGCAGTACTACAACAGCTGGAAGCGCGTTTCCGCGTTTCGCTTTGACTGGAAACTGTCACAATGAAGCGTATTTCGTCCGCTCTTCTTGGTGTCTTGCTGGCCGGCCTGGGTGCCGGGCCGGCGCTTGCCCAGCAACAGACTCTGCCGGCCTCAAACGCGCCGCAGGCAGCGCCCACCACCGCCGCGCCCGATGATGGCGGGTTGACCGGCTCGGTCACGGGCGAGGGCGCCTGGCAGGATCTGGGCGTGGCCATTCCGGCGTTCCCCACCGACAATGCCGTGCCCACTGCGGCCGACGGCGGCAATACGGCGGCACTGGGCAAGAACCTGGCGCGGGTGGTTTATAACGACCTGAAAAACAACGGCCTGTTCAAGCCGACCGGCCCCGATGCGCTGCCGGGCGTCGGCTATCAGGAAGTGGCCGCCCCCAATTTCAGCGGCTGGCGTGCGCGCTCTGCCGAAATGCTGGTGCAGGGCTTCGTGCGCGCTGCCGCCGATGGCCGGCTGACCGTGGGCTGCTATCTCTATGACGTGGGGCTGGGCAGCGAACTGGCGCGCCAGGGCTATGTCGTGCAGCCGGGCGATTGGCGCCGCGCCGCGCACAAGTGCGCCGATATGGTCTATTCGCGCCTGTCGGGCGAAAGCCCGTTCTTTGACAGCAAAATCGCCTATATCGCCGAAACCGGCCCCAAGGATCACCGGCGCAAGCAGTTGGCGATCATGGATTCCGATGGCGCCAACCACCGCTTCATCACCAACGGCCAGGCCACCGCGCTGACCCCGCGCTATTCGCCCGATTACCAGCAGATCGCCTATCTGTCGTATCTCAACGGCAACCCGCGCATCTATGTCTATGACATCGGCACGGGCACGCAACATCTCGTGCTGCAAAGCCGCAACCCCACGTTCGCGCCGCGCTGGTCGCCCGATGGCAAGTCTTTGCTGTTCTCCATGGCGATTGGCGGCAACACCGATATCTATCGCATCCCCGCGACCGGGGGTGAGCCGGTGCGGCTGACCAATACGCCGGGCATCAACGTGGGTGGTTCCTACAGCCCCGATGGCAAGCGGATCGTGTTTGAAAGCGATCGTTCGGGCAGCCAGCAGGTCTATGTGATGAACGCCGATGGCACCGACCAGAAGCGCATCAGCTTTTTCGGGGGCCGTGCGGCCACGCCGGAATGGAGCCCGCGTGGCGACCAGATCGCGTTCACCTGCATCTGCGGCAACCTGCGCGTGGCCGTGATGAACCCAAGCGGTGGCGACATGCGCTTCCTGACCAACAGCTGGCAGGATGAAGCGCCCACCTGGTCTCCCAATGGCCGCATCGTGCAGTTCTTCCGCACGGAAAAGAACACCGGCCATACTTCCATCTGGCAGGTCGATCTGACCGGCCTCAACGAACGCAAGCTCAATACCCCGGTCGACGCATCCGACCCGGCTTGGGGTCCTGTCTTGCCGTAACCGGTGGCGCCATCAGGCGGCACCATGTCTTAGCCCCCCGACGTTTTGTGCAGTGCAAAACTTTCTCATCCGCCCTGAGGAGAATATGATGAAACGCACGCTTCTTACCGTAACGCTTTTGGCTGGCAGCATCTCGCTGGCCGCCTGTTCGTCGAACTCGGCGAAGAACCGCACCGCGGCCGAACTGCCGCCGCCGCCGGCTTCGTCGACCACCACCACCCCGCCGCCGCCGCCGAGCGGCCCTGCTGCCGGCAGCCAGGCCGATTTCGTCGCCTCGGTGCAGTCCGACACGATCCACTTTGACACGGACCGCTACAACGTCGATGCGCAAAGCCAGACGATCCTGCAAAGCCAGGCGCAGTGGCTGGCCCGCTATCCCATGAAGCGCATCACCATCGAAGGGCACTGCGACGAGCGCGGCACCCGCGATTACAACATTGCGCTGGGCGAACGCCGCGCCAATGCTGCCAAGAACTATCTGGTCAGCCTGGGTGTCGATGCCAGCCGCATCAGCACCGTCAGCTATGGCAAGGAACGCCCGATCGCCCTCGGCTCCGACGAAGCCGCCTGGGCGCAGAACCGCCGCGCGGTAACTGTCACCGTACAGTAAGGGACAGCTTGCGCCGGGGGGCCGCCGGTGGTTAAGAGCGAATCCGTTTTAGAGGGGGCGCCTTGTGCGGCAATGGCCGTGCATGGCGCCCCATCCGCGTCAGGAGAAAGTGGCAAGGCCGATGGCACGGCAAGGGCGATCAAGCGACTGGGGTTTTCCCCGCTGGCGCGGCTATGGCAGCGCACGCGAGGCCGTGAACGTGCGCCTGTGCGATCGAGCCGGTTGCAACGAGCCCGGCAATTGCCCGGCGCCGAAATCACCCAACAGCCCTGATCGCTGGTATTTCTGCGAAAAGCATGCCGCCGAATACAACGCCGGCTGGGACTATTTCGCGGGGCTAGACAAGGAAGAAGCCGCCGCGCGCGAGCAGGCGGAGCGCCGCACCAACGAAGGCTATAGCGATTCGTCGTGGAAGGCCTGGGCCGGGCCGGGCGATGGCAGCCGCAGCCGCGATGAATTGCGCGCCCTGGAAGCCCTGGGCCTCGATCCCGATGCCGCGTTCGAAGACGTGCGCAAGGCCTGGCGCACCCGCGCCAAGGAAGTGCACCCCGACGTGCGCCCGGGCGACGCGCAAGCCGCCGAGGAATTCCAGAAGCTGCAACTGGCCTACGAAGTCCTGCGCGCCGCCGAAGAGCGCCGCACGTGGAAGGGTTCGGGGATCTAGGTGGCGTTAGATTAGCGGGACCCCGGATCAAGTCCGGGGTGACGACAAGTAATTAGATCGGTGACATTTTTCGTCACCCCGGGCTCGACCCGGGGTCTCGCTTCAGCGCGGCAACGACCTGCGGTGGGACATGCGCGCCCGCCAGGGTGACGAGATCGACCGTGCCGGCATGATCGGCCAGCGGGCGGAACACCAACCCTTCGAGGTTGAGCCGCGCCAGGCTCGCCGGGGCCAGGATCACGCCCTGGCCCGCGGCGGCCAGGCTTGCGGCGGTGATGAAATCGGCGGTGCGACGGATCAGCGGGGCGGGCAGGCGTGCCGCCTTGGCCAGTGCCGTCACGGTTTGCGCCAGGCCCACTTCTTCATGGAATTGCGGGGTGAGAAAGGTTTGTCCGGCCAGGTCGGCCGCGTGCAGCGGGGCAGTGCTGGCGAGCGGGCTTGCTGCGCTCATCGCCACCAACAGCCCTTCGCGATGGCGCGTGAGTTCCTGGCAATCGGCCGGCCAGGCGGGGCGCGGGCGCACAATGGCCAGGTCGATCCGCCCATCGGCCAGGGCCTTGAGCTGATCGGGGGTTTCCATCAGCGTGGGCATCACCTCAATGCCCGGCAGTGCCTGGGCCAGGGTGGTGATCAGCCGCGGCAGGACACCAGCCATGGCCGCAGAAAAGACATAGCCAACGGTGAGTGGCCCGGCCTCTCCCCGCGCCAGGGCCATGCCGATGCGGCCGGTGCGCGCCAAGGTTTCGAGGGCGGCGCGCGCTTGCGGCAGGAACAGCGCCCCGGCGCGGGTGGGGACCACGGCGGTGCGGCTGCCGCGTTCGATCAGCCGGGTGCCTAGCGCGTGCTCCAGCCGTTGCAATCGCTTGCTGGCCACCGACTGGGCAATGCCGAGCGTATCGGCGGCGCGCTGGAAATGGCCGTGATCCGCCACGGCCACGAACACGGCAAAGGCCTCAGGATCGAGCATCAGCTTTCATTCCCAAACGCGATCGAAAACCGCATCAAGGGCTGTTGATGCGATCGACCGGCCCTGTCAACCTTGCGGGCAAGGAGAGTGCGCATGGCCAAGGTTCGTTTCGATTGGGAAGATGCCCTGGGGCTGGACAGCCAGTTGACCACAGATGAGCGGATGGTGCGCGATGCCGCGCGCGCCTTTGCCCAGGACCGGCTGCAACCGCGCGTGATCGATGCCTTTGCCGCCGAAACCACCGATCCAGAGATCTTTGCCGAAATGGGCGCGCAGGGCCTGTTGGGCGTGACGCTGCCCGAACGCTTTGGCGGGGCGGGGGCCTCATATGTCGCCTATGGCCTGGCCGCGCGCGAAGTGGAGCGGGTCGATTCCGGCTATCGTTCGATGATGAGCGTGCAGGCGAGCTTGGTGATCCACCCGATCCATGCCTATGGCTCTGACGCGCAACGGGACAAGTATCTGCCTCGGCTGGCCAGCGGTGTGACCATCGGCTGTTTTGGCCTGACCGAGCCCGATGCCGGATCAGACCCGGCGGGCATGCGCACCCGCGCGCAGAAGGTCGATGGCGGCTATCTGCTGAGCGGCACCAAGACGTGGATTTCAAACGCGCCGATTGCCGACGTCTTTGTGATCTGGGCCAAGAGCGATGCCCACGGCGGCGCCATTCGCGGTTTCGTGCTGGAAAAGGGCATGCCCGGCCTTTCCGCGCCCAAGATCGGCGGCAAGCTGTCGCTGCGCGCCTCGGTCACCGGGCAAGTGGTGATGGACCAGGTCTTGGTGCCCGAAGAGGCGTTGCTGCCGGGGGTGGAGGGGCTGAAAGGCCCGTTCGGCTGCCTCAACCGCGCGCGCTATGGCATTGCCTGGGGGGCGATGGGCGCGGCCGAGTTCTGCTTTGCCGCCGCGCGGCAATATGGGCTGGACCGCCACCAGTTCGGCCGCCCACTGGCCGCCACGCAGCTCTATCAGAAAAAGCTGGCCGACATGCTCACCGAAATCACCCTGGGTGTTCAAGCAGTGCTGCGGCTGGGCCGCATGCTGGATGAAGACGGCGCTGCGCCCGAGGTGATCTCGATCCTCAAGCGTAACAACGTGGGCAAGGCGCTCGATATCGCCCGCATGGCGCGCGACATGCACGGGGGCAACGGTATTTCCGGGGAATACCAGGTGATCCGCCACATGGTGAACCTGGAAACGGTCAATACCTATGAAGGTACGCACGATGTGCATGCGCTGATCCTGGGCCGGGCGATTACCGGGATCGCGGCGTTTTGACCGGCGCGGCCGCTGCGGCGCCGCCGCTCGCCGGCCTGCGCGTGATCGAATTCGCGCGCGTGCTGGCCGGGCCCTGGGCGGGGCAGATCCTGGCAGACCTGGGCGCAGAGGTGATCAAGGTGGAAAGCGCAGGCGGTGATGATACCCGCGCCTGGGGGCCGCCGTTCATCGCCAATCCCGATGGCAGCAAGGATGCGGCCTATTTCCACGCCACCAACCGCGGCAAGCGTTCGCTGGTGCTGGACCTTGCCACCGCGGCGGGGCAGGCGCAGGCCCGCGCGCTGGTGGCCGATGCCGATGTGGTGATCGAGAATTTCAAGCTGGGCGGCATGGCGCGGTTCGGGCTGGATTATGCCAGCCTGGCCGCGCACAATCCGGGGCTGGTCTATTGCGCGATCACCGGGTTTGGCCAGGACGGGCCCTATGCCGCGCGCGCCGGCTATGATTTCATCGTCCAGGGCATGAGCGGGATCATGGACCTGACCGGCACGCCCGATGGCCCGCCGCAAAAGATCGGCGTGGCCTTTGCCGATATCATGACCGGCCTTTATGCCGTGATCGCCATCCAGGCCGCGCTGGCAGAGCGCGCGCGATCCGGGCGCGGGCAGATGATCGACATGGCGCTGATGGACGTGATGACCGGGGTTCTGGCCAACCAGGCGATGAATTATCTGGCCTCGGGCGTGGCGCCGGTGCGCATGGGCAATGCCCATCCCAACATCGTGCCCTATGCGGTCTTTCCGGCCGCCGATGGCTGGCTGATCCTGGCGGTGGGCAACGATGGGCAGTTTACCCGCCTCTGCGCGGTGCTGGGCCTGGCCATGCAGCTGGGCTGGGCCAGCAACCCTGGCCGGCTGGCCGATCGGCCTGCGCTCACCGCCGCGATCGAGGCGGCGACAGTCACGTGGGCGCGCGATGATCTGCTGGCCGCCCTGGAGCGCGAAGGCGTGCCGGCCGGGCCGATCAACACCGTGGCGCAGGCCTTTGCCGATCCGCAGGTGCGCCATCGCGGGCTGGAACTGGCCATGCCGCGGGGCGAGGGCGATGTGGTGCCCGGCGTTGCCCTGCCGATCCGCTTTTCCCGCTCTGCATTGGCCACCCCGCGCCCGTCACCGCAGTTGGGCGAGATGAATCGCAACCTTCTGCCGGGCGGTGCCCCCGTGCGGCAAAGCGTCGGGCCAAGTGATTGACAGCTGGTGCTATTACCGCCGAGTCTGCGGCGCACAGGGATAGCGCGGGGGCGCAAGAGCATGGGGTTGCGATGACGCGATATGGAATGGGTGCGGCGCTGGCTTTGGCGCTGCTGGCATGCCCGGCACTGGCACAGGCCAAGGGGCTGGGGGTTGAGGCCACCGGAGGCAAGGCCGATGGGCAATGGGGCGCCGAACTGGGCGCGAGCTACAGCATGGGCTTTGGCCCGTTTACCGTGCGGCCGGTGGTGGGGGCATTCATTCCCACGCAAGACGGCGCCAGCACCTCGATCTATGCCAAGGGTGAGGCAACCTTCACCATTCCGGCCGTGGCCGAACTGGGGCTGGGCGCGCGCCTGGCGCATGAAAAGGTGCGGGCCTATGCCCTGGCGGCCTTTCCCATCCTGCCCAAGTTCAAGCTGACCCTGCAGGGCGGCGAGCACTATGGCGCGGCGGGCCTGCGCTTTTCATTCTGAAGCGCTGCCCTGGCTCTGGCTTTGATCCTGGCCAAGGCCGGGTTCGAAGACCGACCAGCCGGTGTGCTGCACCAGCCGCTCCAGCGCCAGGGTGCCGGCCAGCGAATTGCCGCGCGCGTTGAGCCCGGGCGACCAGACGGCAATGCTGGCCACCCCCGGCGCGATCGCCAGGATGCCGCCGCCCACGCCCGATTTTCCGGGCAGACCGGTGCGGAATGCGAATTCGCCCGATCCGTCATAGTGCCCGCAGGTAAGCATCAGGGCGTTAATGCGCCGCGCGCGCTGGGGTGACACCACGCTGCGCCCGGTATCGGGATTGCGGCCCCGCGCCATGAGATAGCGCCCGGCCATGGCCAGTTGGCGGCAGTTCATCGCCAGGGCGCACTGGTGGAAATAGAGGCCCAGCACCTTTTCCACCGGGTGGTGGATATTGCCGAACGCGCGCATGTAATTCGCCAGGGCCATGTTGCGATAGCCGGTTTCCTGCTCGCCGCGCGCTACCTCTTCATCCACCACGATGCTGTCATCGCCGGCGAGCGCGCGCACGAAGCGCAGCATCTCGCCGATTGCCTCACGCGGTTCATAGCGGCCGAGCAGGATATCGCTGACGACAATGGCCCCGGCATTGATGAACGGGTTGCGCGGGATGCCGTGCTCGCTTTCGAGCTGGACGATCGAGTTGAACGCGCTGCCCGAAGGCTCGCGCCCCACCCGTTGCCACAGCGCATCGCCCACCGCGCCCAGCGCCATGGTCAGGGCGAAGACCTTGGAAATACTCTGGATCGAAAAGGCTTCCTGCGCGTCGCCGGCCATGTGGCAGGGGCCATCGGCCATGACCACGGCGATGCCGAAGCGATCGGCCGGAACCGTCGCCAGCGCCGGGATATAGTCGGCCACCGTGCCCTTTTCGGGGTGGTTGCGCATTTCGGCGGCAATCTCGTGCACGATGGCGCCCAGGTCGGGCATGGCAATCTCCCTTTGGCTGCCTCCCTTTCACACCAGGCGGGGCCAGGGCAAGTGCGGGATAGCCAGCGCCCTGCTTAAGGGTTTATGGGGGCCGCGCCATGGACCCGATCACTGTTGCCGCGCTCTATCAGTTTGCCCCCTTTGCCGATCCGGCCGCCCTGCGCGCGCCGCTGCTGCAACTGTGCGATGAGCAGGGCGTGAAAGGCACGCTGCTGCTGGCGGGCGAGGGGATCAACGGCACGATCGCCAGCAGCGCGGCGGGGATCGCCGCCGTGGTGGCGCATGTGCGCAGCCTGCCTCATTGTGCCGGGCTCGACGTGAAGTATTCCACCGCCGCGACGATGCCGTTTGCCCGGATGAAAGTGCGCCTCAAGCGCGAGATCGTGACCATGGGTGTCGATGGGATTGATCCGCTGGCCAGCGTTGGCACCTATATCGATCCGCACGACTGGAACGCGCTGATCAGCGATCCCGACACCATCGTGATCGACACGCGCAACGATTACGAAGTGGCAGTGGGCACCTTTGCCGGGGCGATCGATCCGCAAACGCGCAGTTTTCGCGAGTTTCCGGCCTGGTTTCGCCGTCAGCGCGACGCCTTGCTGGGTGAAGGGCGCCAGCCGCGCGTGGCGATGTTCTGCACCGGCGGCATCCGCTGCGAGAAATCCACTGCCTTTCTCAAGAGCGAGGGAGTGGATGCGGTCTATCACCTGAAGGGCGGTATCCTCAATTACCTGGAAAAGGTGCCCGAGACAGAAAGCCTGTGGCAGGGCGAATGCTTCGTGTTCGACGAGCGCGTGGCGATCGGCCATGGCCTCAAGCCGGGCAGTCATGTGCTGTGCGGGCCGTGCGGGCGGCCGGTCGATGCGGCGGGGCAGCAATCGCCGCTTTATCGGCCGGGCGTGTCGTGCCCGGCCTGCCATGACCAGAACGGGGGCAACGCCGGAGCCTGACGGCTGCGCCCCTTGCCGAGCCGTGCCGCCAGGCGATAGCATCGCATGATACCGCAACAGGGCTGAGGATCTTTCCAGTTGAACGACATTCCGGGCATGCCGCAGGGCGACGATGAAGGCCGTGGCACCGGCAACCGCTATCGCGCGCCGGCGCTGGAAAAGGGGCTCGACGTGATCGAGCTGCTGGTCAATTCCGGCCGGGCGATGACCATGACCGAAATCTGCCAGCGCCTGGGCCGCTCGCAGGGGGAAATGTTCCGCATGGTGCAGGTGTTGCAGGCACGCGGCTTTGTCGAACAGGACGGCGCCAACGACGGCTATTACCTGACCGACCTGTTGTTCACCATGGCGATGCGCCAGCCGCCCACGCAGAACCTGGTGGAAGTGGCGCTGCCGCGCATGCGCCAGCTGGCGATGGACATCGGCCAGTCATGCCACCTGGTGTTCCACACCCGGGGTGAGATCGTGGTGGTGGCGCGCATGGAATCGAACGAGCAGATCGGCTTTTCGGTGCGCATCGGCCACCGCCTGGCGCTGCACCGGTCGGTATCGG
This sequence comes from Novosphingobium sp. B-7, assembly GCF_000410615.1. NCBI lineage: Bacteria > Pseudomonadati > Pseudomonadota > Alphaproteobacteria > Sphingomonadales > Sphingomonadaceae > Novosphingobium > Novosphingobium sp. B-7. The sequence continues at coordinate 9,546 of NZ_APCQ01000249.1, forward strand.
GCGTGGTGCTGTTCGGCCACCAGCCGGCCGATATCCAGCAGGCCTGGCTGGCACAGCTTTCCCCCGCGACCGACCGCGGCGAGATTGCCGCCTTCGTCAAGGCCGCCAAGGCTGCGGCCGCCCAAGGGCACGCGCAGGCGCAAAGCACGTTCGTGAACGGCATCAGCGACATTTCCGCCCCGATCATGCGGGGTGATCGCGCGGCGGCGGCGCTGACTGTGCCGTTCATCCACCATGGCAACCTGCAAAAGACCATGGACGAGGCGACTGGCCACCTGGTGGAAACCGCGCGACAGATATCCGAGCTGCTGTCCACGGCCGACAGCCGGGTGTGAACGCAAGGCGGGCGGTGAATATCGTCCTTGCAAATATGAAAGCTATTTTTGTATGTGAGAGGAACGAGCTGGCCACCATGGCGCGGCGGTGGGAGTTTGGGCGGGATGCTGGGATTTGGCGGCGCAGCGCTGGGCAATCTTTATCGCGCCATCCCCGATGACAAGGCGCAGGCGACGCTGGCTACGGCATGGGACGGCGGCATCCGCCTGTTCGACACCGCGCCATATTATGGCCTGGGCCTTTCCGAACAGCGGCTGGGCGCGTTTCTGCGCGGCAAACCACGCGCCGACTATGTGATTTCCACCAAGGTCGGCCGCCTGCTGGAATACGATGCCTCGCTGGAAGGCGCGGCCGAACGCCATGGCTTTGCCGACCCGCTGCCCTATCGCGTGCGCTTCGATTACTCCTATGACGGGGTGATGCGCGCCTTTGAAAGCAGCCTTGATCGGCTGGGGCTGGAGCGCATCGACATCCTGCTGGTGCACGACATTGGCGAAGTGACTCACGGCAATGACGCAGCCCGCCATTTTCGCGATCTGGCCGAGGGCGGCTATCGCGCGCTGGCGCAGCTGCGCGAGGCAGGCGTGGTGGGCGCAATCGGGCTGGGCGTGAACGAGTGGGACGTGTGCCTGGCGGCCATGGCGATCGGGCGCTGGGACCGTTTCCTGCTGGCCGGCCGCTATACCCTGCTGGAGCAGGAGGCGCTGCATACCTTCCTGCCGCAATGCCTGGATCATGGCGCCAAAGTGCTGCTGGGTGGGGTGTTCAACAGCGGCATCCTGGCTAGCGGCACGCGTGGCCCTGGCCCGTTCTATTACAACTATGCCCCCGCGCCGGCCGCCGTGGTGGACCGCGTGGCGCGGATCGAGGCGGTCTGTGAGGCTCACGGGGTGAGCCTGGCGGCTGCCGCGCTGGCCTTTCCCCAGGCGCATCCGGCGGTGGCCGCCGTGCTGCCGGGCCTGGCCAGCGCCGCCGAGGTGCACAGCGCCCTTGCCCTGGCGGCAACGCCGATCCCGCCGGCGCTGTGGGCCGACCTGGTGGCGCAAGGGCTGCTCGATCCCGCAGCACCAGTGCCAGTTGCCGAACGTGGGCAGGGCGCCCTGGCATGATCCTGGATGGCCACCAGCATTTCTGGGCACTGGCCAATGCGTTTACCGATTGGCCCACGGCCGATCTCGCGCCGATTCATCGCGATCTTCTGCCGAGCGATTTTCCTGCAGACGCAGCGGTTTGGGGCACCATACTTGTGCAAGCCGCGCCCGATCGCGCCGAAACCGCGTGGCTGCTGCGCCTGGCGCAGGATCATCCGCTGGTGCGCGGCGTGGTCGGCTGGGCCGATCTCTCCGCGCCCGATGCGCCCGTCCAGATTGCCGCTTTGGCGCAGGAACCGCTGCTCAAGGGCTTGCGCCCGATGTTGCAGGGGCTCGACGATCCGCGCTGGATCTTGCGCGCCGAGGTGGCCGATGGCCTCGATGCCATGGCCCGGCATGGGCTGTGCCTCGATGCGCTAGTGCGGGCGCCGCAACTGCCGGTGATCGCCGAACTGGCCGCGCGCCATCCTACCTTGCGCATCGCGCTCGATCATGCGGGCAAGCCGGATATTGCTGGGAACGGCCACGCCACGTGGGCGCGCGATCTGGCCGCGCTGTCTGGCCATGGCAATGTCTGGTGCAAGCTGTCTGGCCTGTGGACCGAAGCCGGCGGCCAGACCGACGATGCCGCTATCGCCCCCTATGTCGATCAGGTCATGGCCTGCTTTGGCCCGGATCGCGTGATCTGGGGCAGCGATTGGCCGGTGCTGCATCTGGCCGGGGACTATCACGACTGGCTGGCGCAGTGCCGCCGGCTGCTTTCGGGTTTCAATGAAACGGAACAGGCGCAGGTTTTCCTGCACAACGGGGTTGGGTTTTATGGTCTCGCCACAAGTTGAGCCGGCGCAGGAAGCGTTCCTGCTGCTGGACCCGGCAGACAATGTGCTGGTGTGTATTCGCGATGCCGCGCTGGGCGAGATCGTGACGATCGATGGCATGGGGGTGCCGCTGCCCCAGGCCGTGCCGCTGGGCCACAAGATTGCCCGCCATGACCTGGCGGTGGGCGACAAGGTGCTGCGCTATGGCGCGCCGATCGGCAGCATCAAGGCAGCGACCCCGCGCGGCGGCCACGTTCATTCCCACAACCTGGCGAGCGATTACATTCCCGCCCATGGCCGCGATGCCAGCACGAAAGGCAGCAAGTGATGCAGCATCACCCCATCCAGGGTTTCCTGCGTGCCGATGGGCGCAAGGGCGTGCGCAATGTCGTGCTGGTCGCCTATCTGGTGGAATGCGCGCACCATGTGGCGCGGCGCATCGTCAGCGCGATCGACGATCCCGATGTGCAACTGGCCGGCTTTCCCGGCTGCTATCCCAACAGCTATGCCGCGCAGATGATGGCGGCGATTGCCACCCATCCCAACGTGGGCGGCGTGCTGGTGATTTCGCTAGGCTGCGAAGGCTTTGACCGCCAGACCCTGGCTGCGCAGGTCGCGGCCAGCGGCCGGCCGGTGGAAACCCTGGTGATCCAGCAGGCCGGCGGCACCCGCGCCACGATCGATGCCGGCCGGGAAGCGGTCGCCCGCCTGCGCGCCGCGGCCACGCAGGCCCCGCGCGTGCCGATGGCCGTGTCGGAACTGGTGGTCGGCACGATCTGCGGCGGGTCTGACGGCACCAGCGGCATCACTGCCAACCCGGCGGTAGGCCGCTGTTTCGATATGCTGGTGGCCGAGGGTGCCACTTGCATCTTTGAGGAAACCGGCGAGCTGATCGGGTGCGAGCAGGTCATGGCCGCGCGCGCGGTGACGCCGGAACTGGGTGACGAGATCGAGGCCTGCGTGGCCAAGGCCGCCCGCTATTATGCCACGCTGGGCTTTGGCAGCTTTGCCCCCGGCAACGCCGATGGCGGGCTGACCACCCAGGAGGAAAAGTCGCTCGGCGCCTATTCCAAGTCGGGCGCCTCGCCGATTTCCGGGTTGATCCGCCCGGGCGAGCGGACCGGCGGGCCGGGGCTTTACCTGATGGACGTGGTGCCCGATGGCGAGGTGCGCTTTGGCTTTCCCAACATTTCCGACAACGCCGAAATCGTCGAGATGATCGCCTCTGGCTGCCACCTGATCCTGTTCACCACCGGGCGCGGTTCGGTAGTGGGATCGGCGGTTTCCCCGGTGATCAAGGTTTGCGCCAATCCCGAAACCTATGCCCGCCTGGCCGAAGACATGGACGTGGATGCCGGGCGCATCCTGCATGGCAAGGCCACGCTGGACGAGGTGGGCACCGAGATCTTCGATCAGGTGGTGGCCGTCGCTGCCGGGGCTCAGACCCGATCAGAAGCGCTGGGCCACCAGGAATTCATTCTCACCTATAAGCAATTCGAGCCGAGCGGTCCGGGATGCCTGCCGCTGGCCCACCGTGCAGGAGCCCTGACATGACGCATCACCCGTTCGACCTTACCGGCAAGCGCGCGATCGTGACTGGCGCGGGCCAGGGGATCGGCCGCGCCAGTGCCGAAGCCTTTCGCGATGCCGGGGCCGATGTGCTGGCACTCGATCGCAATCCTGCCGCGCTCGAAGGCCTGCCCGGCTGCCGCACTGCCGTGCTCGACGTGACCGATGCCGCCGCCATCACCGCGCTCGCCGCGCAAGAGGATGGCTTTGACATCGTGTTCAACTGCGCCGGCGTGGTGCACGGCGGCACGATCCTGGACTGCAGCGACGAGGATTGGGCCTTTGCCTTTGATCTCAACGTCACGGCGATGTTCCGCCTGATCCGCGCGCTGCTGCCTGGCATGATCGCGCGGGGCGGCGGGTCGATCATCAACATGGCCTCTGTCGCCGGATCGGTGATCGGCGTGCCCAATCGCTTCGCCTATGGCGCCAGCAAGGCGGCGGTGGTCGGGCTGACCAAGGCGGTGGCGGCCGATTTCGTGCAGCAGGGCATCCGCTGCAACGCGATTTGCCCCGGCACCGTGCACTCTCCCTCGCTGGAACAGCGCCTGGCCGCCACCGGCGATTTCGACGCCGCCATGGCCGCGTTCAAGGCCCGCCAGCCGATGGGCCGCATTGGCGATCCGGCTGAAATCGCCGCGCTGGCGCTCTACCTCGCCAGCGATGCCGCCGCCTTTACCACCGGCCAGTGCCACATCATCGACGGCGGGTGGGCCAACAGCTGATCGCCCGCAGCGACGCTGCCGCCCCCTGCAAACCAGAACATAATCCAACGAGAGGTTACCATGGCCCCGATCACCATCGGCTTGAGCGACCAGGAACACAGCGGCTCCGCCGGCCGCGTGCCCGATGATCCCCAGCGCGCCTTGCCCCTGGTGGCACGCGGCGCGCGGGTGGCCTTTGCCGTGGTCTGCTCGATGTTTTTCCTCTGGGCCCTGGCCAACAATTTCAACGATATCCTGATCAAGCAGTTTCAAAAGGCGCTCGATCTCACGCGGATGCAGTCGGGCCTGGTGCAGACCGCGTTCTATTTCGGCTATTTCACCTTTGCCCTGCCGGCGGGGTGGGTGATGAACCGCGTGGGCTATCGCAACGGGCTCTTGATCGGGCTGGTGCTCTATGCCGTGGGTGCCCTGCTGTTCTGGCCGGCCGCGCATGTCCAGGCGTTCGGCTTTTTCCTGGGCGCGCTCTACATCATTGCAGCGGGCCTCGCTTTCCTGGAAACGGCGGCCAATCCGCTGATCACGGCGATGGGGCCGGCCAGCACGGCGGCACGGCGGCTCAACCTGGCGCAAAGCTTCAACGGGCTGGGTGCGTTTGTGGCGCCGTTTGTGGGCGGGGCGCTGATCTTTTCCGGGGTGGAGCGTACGCCGGCGCAGCTGGCGGCGATGGCCCCGGCGCAAGTGGCGGCCTATCGCACGCAGGAAGCCTTGGCGGTGCAACTGCCCTACCTCGGCCTTGGCCTGCTGGTGCTGTTCCTGGCGCTGGTCGTGCGGCTGACGCGGTTTCCCGCTGTGGACGAGCCGGCGCAGGGGGAGGGCGGCAGCCTTGCCGCCGCGCCCTTGCTGCGCAGGGCGGTGATCGCGCAGTTCTTCTATGTCGGCGCGCAGGTTTCGATCTGGAGCTATTTCATCAACTTTGCCCAGGATGCCACGCGCATCGGCGAAATGCAGGCGGCGCATCTGCTGGGCTATAGCCTGATGGCGTTCATGGCCGGGCGCTTTGCCGGCACCGCGCTGATGAAGCGGGTGCCGCCGGTGCGGCTGCTCACGCTGTTTGCCTTGATCGCGGCCGGGCTCTGTGCCGTTGCCATCATGGCGAGCGGGTGGACGGCGGTGATCGCGCTGGGGCTGTCGAGCTTCTTCATGTCGATCATGTTCCCCACGATCTTTGCCCTGGGCGTCTCTGGCCTGGGCAGCAAGACCAAGCTCGGTTCCTCGCTGCTGATCATGGCGATCATTGGCGGGGCGGTGTTCCCGCCGCTGGTCGGGCTGATTGGCGATCATCTCCATTCGCTCAAGACCGGCATGGTCGTGCCGCTGGCCAGCTTCCTGGTGGTGGCATGGTTTGGCACGCAGGCGGCCCGCGCCATTGCACCGGAGCGAGGCTGACATGCGTGAGGTTTTCCTGCTCGACCTGGCAGACGCAGGTGTGGCCGCCGCCTATGATGCCTGGCACCAGCCGGGCCGCGTGCCGGCGGGCGTGCTTGCCGACATTGTCGGATCGGGCGTGCGCGTGATGGAAATCTATCGCGTGGCCGATCGCCTGGTGATGATCACCGAAACCTCCGGTGATGCCCCCGCCACAGATCGCGTAGCCAGCGCTGACTCACATGCGTGGGAGCGCACCATGGACCCGTTGCAAAAGCCGCTGGACGCCGCCCCGCCAGGGGTGAAATGGTTGGCGGCCCATCGCATTTTCAATCTGGCCGATCATCTAGACACAAAGGACCAAGCATGAAGTTGCTGCGTTTTGGAAACCCGGGGGCAGAACGCCCCGGCCTGCTCGATGCCCAGGGAGTGGTGCGTGACCTGTCCGGCGTGGTCGCCGACATTGCCGGCGATACGCTCTCGCCCGCCGTGCTCGACCAGCTGCGCGCGATCGATCCCGCCACGCTGCCGGCGGTGGAGCAGCCTGGCCGCCTGGGGCCGTGCGTGGCCGGTGTGGGCAAGTTCGTGTGCATCGGCCTCAACTATTCCGACCATGCCGCCGAAACCGGCGCTACCGTGCCGCCCGAGCCGGTCGCGTTCATGAAGGCGACCAGCGCGATCTGCGGGCCGAACGATCCGGTGATCAAGCCGCGCGGCAGCACCAAGCTCGATTGGGAAGTGGAACTGGCGTTCGTGGTGGGCAGCCATGTCAGCTATGCCGACGAAGACACTGCGCGCGCCGCGATCGCCGGCTATTTCGTGTGCCACGACGTGTCGGAGCGGGCATTTCAGATCGAGCGCCACGGCCAGTGGATGAAAGGCAAGGGCTGCGACAGCTTTGGCCCGATCGGCCCCTGGCTGGTGACCGCTGATGAAGTGGGCGATCCTGGCGAACTGGCGATGTGGCTCGAAGTCAACGGCAAGCGCTACCAGGACGGATCGACCCGCACCATGGTGTACAAGCCGGCCTTCCTGCTCAGCTACATGTCGCAGTTCATGAGCTTCCAGCCCGGCGATATCATCACCACCGGCACGCCCGCCGGCGTGGGCCTGGGCCTCAACCCGCAGGTGTTCCTCGACGTGGGCGATGTGGTGGAACTGGGCATCGAAAAGCTTGGCACCCAGCGCCAGGTGGTCGTCGCCGCGCCCTGAACCGGGCTGGCGCTTCAATTATGCGCAGCATGCAAGCCGCGCCGGGCCTTTGCGCCTGGCGCGGCTTTTGCGTGGCGGTACGGCCCAATATGTAACCTATGATGCCAGTTGTCTCGAAAGGGTCGGTACTCTAGTCTGGCCGAATAATACGAGCGCGTGGTTTCGAGGCGAACATGATGTCCTTCGTGCAGAGAGTTGGTCGATTGCGCGAAGACCTGCGCGCGCCACTCTATTTGCAGCTTCAGCAATTGGTGCGCCAGGCGATCGAGACCAAGGTCTTGACCCAGGATGACATGATCCCGGCCGAACGGGATCTGGCTCTCGAATATGGCGTGTCGCGCATTACCGTGCGCAAGGCGATCGATGGCCTGGCGCAGGAAGGCTTGGTGGTGCGTCGGCGTGGTTCGGGCACCTATGTGGCTGCGCGCGTGGAAAAGAGCTTTTCCAAGCTCTCGTCGTTTTCCGAAGACATGCTGGCGCGGGGCCGCAAGCCGAGCAGCGAATGGCTGTCGCGCTCGGCTGGGCTGGTCACGCCCGAGGAATCGCTTTCATTGGGACTGTCGCCGGGGCGGCAGGTCTATCGCTTCCAACGCCTGCGCTTTGCCGATGACGTGCCGATGGCGTTCGAAACCTCGACCATTGCCGCCGATTGCCTGGCGGGGATCGATGCCGTCAAGGATTCGCTCTATGCCGCGCTGGAAGCCGAGGGCAACCGCCCGGTGCGCGCGCTGCAACGGCTGCGCGCCATGCCGTTCCCCGGGGAGCAGGCGCGGCGCCTGGGGGTGGAAACCGGCCACGCTGGCCTGCTGATCGAGCGGCGCGGGTTCCTGGGCGATGGACGCGCGGTGGAATATACCCAGTCCTATTACCGGGGCGATGCCTATGACGTGGTCGCGGAATTGAACGCCGGCTGATCGGCGCCCAGCACATCTTGCAGAAAAAAGGCCCGCTTCCCTTTCAGGAAGCGGGCCATACCACGCAAGGGTTGTGGCTTTCAGGGTCTTAGAAGCGCCCGGTCACGCTGGCGGAGAACACGCGGCCGTTCTTGTAGACCGACGTGGGCGCCTTGGGATCGGAGCTGTACTGGTAATAGGTTTCGTCCAGCAGGTTGGAGGCGGTCGCCGTCACCTGCACGTGATCGTTGATGGTATACGAGATCTGCGCATCGAGCTGGCGATAGGCGTCGGTATAGTCCTGCGACTGCTGGCGACCGAAGCGGTAGAAGTACTTCGAGCGACGGTTGTAGCTGACCCGCGCCTGGAACGGCCCGTTTTCATAGTAGGGCGAGATCTGGATCGTGTTGCGCGACAGGAACGGCAGGCCGGTGGACGCCTGCGTGTCTGCATCGGCAAACGTGTAGGCGGCCTGGATGCCGAAGCCCCAGATCAGGTTGGTATTGCCCGAGAGCGAGAAACCGGTGACGGTTGCCTTGCCGCCGTTGACCGGGCGCGAGATCGCATAGGTGCGGGTCTGGCCGGTGATCGGGTTGGTCAGCGTGGTGTCGAGGGTTTCGTTGCCAACGTAGTTGCTGATATCGCGGTAGAACACTTCGCTCGAGAGGAAGCTGGATGGGGCGAAGTACCACTCGGCCGAAAGACCGAAGTTGGTCGCGAGGTAGGGCTTGAGGTCGGGGTTGCCGCCGCCGCCGCTCAGCGTGCTGTCATCGAGCGAGAGATAGCCGGCAAGGTCGGAGTAGCGCGGACGCGCCATCACCTTGGCCACTGCGCCGCGCAGCACCACGCTCTGCCCGGCATTGTAGATCACGTTGAGGGCAGGCAGGAAGCGGTTGTCGGTCTTGTTGTACTGCACCAGGTTCACGGTCGAGCCGCTCTGGGCGTAGAAGTTGGATTCCACGCTGGTGCTGACGAAACGGCCACCGATGTTGCCGCGCAGCTTGCCGCTTTCGAAGTTGGCCTGGATATAGGCTGCCTTGATGCGCTCGTTGACCAGCCAGTAATCGCCCTTGGACAGGCCGCGATCGTCGGTGAAGTTGCCATACTTCTTCAGCGTGGCGATGATCCCGTCCTTGTCCATGCCGACATAGGGCGCCCCGTTGCCCGAGGTGCCCAGGCCATTGTAAAGGCCCGAGTTCAGCACGTTGTAGTCAAGATCGGCCAGCGTGTAGTTCTGGTTGGTGAAGATCGCGTTGCTGTAGGTGGTATTGCTGTTCTGGTGCGAGCTGTAGCGGCCACCGAACAGCAGCTTGTTGAACGGGCCGACGTTGATGTCGCGCACGAAGTTGGCTTCGCCGTACCATTCCTTGTCGACCGTGAAGCCTGACTGGGTGGGAATGCCGCCGATCTGCCGGCCGAAGAACTTGCGGCCATCGGTGGCCGTGACGTTTTCGCCGCCCAGCGCAGTGTAGTTGCTCAGCCACTTGGTGGGATCGGTCGCCGGGCGGTCCCAGTTGACGATCGTGTTGCGGCCATTGGCGCCCGAGGTGAAGCCCTGCTGGGTGCGGAAATCGAGCAGGTATTCGGGATCCTTGCCGCCCGAGGCGCGGGTGTAGCCGACATTGCCGGTGATCGCCCAGCCTTCGGGCTTCCAGTCATAGGCCAGCGAGTAGGTATCGTTCTTGATGCGCGTGCGGCGATAGAGCGTGTCGAGCTGGCCGGTGGCGCCGGTCTGGCCAGCCGGAATGCCCGAGAACGTCGCTTCGGTGACCAGGCCGTTGCCATACTTGGCCGAGATCAGGCGCGAGCCTTCATACCCGTAGGTATACATCGAGTTCGACACGTTGTCGTAGTTGCCGCGAATGACCAGGCCCGTGGCGGTCAGCACGAGGTTGTCGGCCGGCTTGAGCTGGATCGCGCCGTTGAAGCCCAAGCGTTCGCGATCCTGCTTGAAGAACTCGCGCGCCAGGAACGAGGCAAAGCGGGCGTCGGAGAAATCGGCGCGTTCGGTGGCCGACAGGGCCGAGATCGGCTTGCCGTTGACCGTGGCGGTGGCGGGCGCGTTATCGAGCAGGGCCTGACCGGTACGATACCAGTACACGGCCACGCCTGCGCGGCTGAGCTGCTCCTTGTCATAGTTCACCGCTGCCAGGATGCCGATGGTTTCGTCGGCGTTCTTCCAGCTGTAAAGGCCGCCGCCGCGGAAGCTGCCGCGCTTGGCGCGGTCGTTGTATTCATAGCCGCCGTTGAAGCGGATGGTGTTGGCAGCCAGATCGAGTGGCTTGCGCGTGACGACATCGACGGTGGCACCGATGGCGCCTTCCTGCAGGCGGGCTTCGGGAGTCTTGTAGACCACGGCCTGGCTGATGATCGCCGGCGAAAGCAGCGAGTAGTTGAAGCTGCGGCTCGAACGGTCGGACGGGTTGCCGCCCCAGTCGGCCGAGGCGACCGAATGGCCGTCGATGGTCAGGCGGTTGAGCGCGGGCTCCACGCCGGCGATGGACAGCTGCTCGCCTTCGCCAAACTGACGGTCGACCGTGATGCCCGGCAGGCGCGACAGCGATTCCGCCACGTTGCTATCCGGGAACTTGCCCACGTCTTCGGCGCTGATCACGTCGACGATCGAGTTGGCGTTGCGCTTGATCTCGATGGCGTTGCGCAAGCTGGCGCGGATGCCGGTGACAACGATGCCCGAACCATCGCCCGAACTGCTGGAAGCGGTTTCGCCCGGTCCTTCCGCAGCGGTCTGCGCCTGCGCCGCAATCGGCATCGCGACCATCGCGGTTGTGGCGATCAAAAGGAAGCGCCGCACGTTCATTCCCATTCCCCCAGTTTTTCAGCGCACCGCGCTGATCCCTCGCCGAAGCCCGGTTCGGCCACGTAACTTTTCCCGTCTGGGGATGAGACCCATTTTGTTACCAAACCCCCATTTGGTTATGCATATGTTATATGTCACACTTCGAGAATCCAGAAAAAAATTGGAAATGTCTTCAATATGTTTCATATTCTCTCTATGAGAATGAAATTTATATATAAAAATTGGTGCCCAAAATGATGGACGGCGCTGTCATTCCGGCGGGTGAAACGCGCAAACGCCGATGGCACCGCGAATCAGCGCGGGGCGGCGCTGGCGGTGTGAATAAGAACCAGTTGTTGATTGGTACTGTTTTGCGCGGCGTGGCGTGGCGCGATGGCGCCGGTGCGCCTCACGCAAGAATGCCCGCCGCTACCGCCCCTGGCGTAGGGCGGTATGGCTTGGCGATATCAGATGATGGAAATGGTCGGGGAGACAGGATTCGAACCTGCGACCCTCTGCTCCCAAAGCAGATGCGCTACCAGGCTGCGCTACTCCCCGACACGAGCATGCCCTTAGGTTTGCAGGGCGTTGCGTGCAAGCGCGAAGTTGCAGCCGGGGATTATGCTGCCACGCTGAAACGGGTGGCGTAGCGCTGGCTGATCTGTTCCACCGGCAGGACGACGCAGACATCGACGGTGTTGAACGCGTGATCGATGAACGCGCCATCGCCAAAGCGCGCGCCGCAACGCAGATAGCCCTTGATCAGCGGGGGCAGCGCCAGCATCGCGCGGCGCTCGTCATAGCTGCCGCGCGGCAGGCGTTCGAGCGGCACGGCGCAGCGGGCATTGGCCCGCACCTGCGGGCGCTGTTCTGCCGGGGCAAGGCAGGTGTGCGCCAGCAACGAGAGCGCGGCGGCATGGGCATCGGGATCGATGCCGGAAAACGAGGCGCAGCCGAACATCAAGCCGATGTCATGGGCGGCGATATAGTCGGCAATGCCGCGCCACAGCAGCGATATGGTCGCGCTGGTGCGGAAGTCGGGCAGCACGCAGGACCGGCCCAGTTCCAGCAGTTCGCCGCCGACACGGCCTTCACCAGCGATCAACGGCCCAAGATCGAATTCGCCGGCGCTGTAAAACCCGTCCGCCGCCCGCGCCACGCTTTCGCGCAGCAGGCGATAGGTGCCCACGACCTGGCCATCGGGCACAGTGGTGCCGGGCTGGTCTTCATCGATCACCAGCAGGTGATCGCACAACGCATCGTAGGGATCGGCGTCGAGCTGGCTGAGCAAGCCGTGCGCTTGGGCGCCCATCTCATCGAAAAAGACCTGCCAGCGCAGCTTCTGCACTGCCACGAGATCGGCGCCGTCGCGCGCCAACCGCACGGCCAGACGCCGCTGCCGCTTGTCCATTCCGATCACTTCGCCCATCGAACGCGCCCTCCGTTCGGAACGCGATAGCGCACGGGCATGACGCCGGTTTTGCAGAATGATGATGATCGTGGGTCACTTGTGGCACGCGTGTCGCGCGCCTGTCGTAATTACAGCGCCGCAATTTGGGCGCCGTCATGCTCGCGGGGTGGTGGTAGGCCCGGCAGGATTTGAACCCGCGACCTAGCCGTTATGAGCGGCCAGCTCTAACCACTGAGCTACGGGCCCCCGTTGCGCTCCATGCCGTTAAAGCGCTGCCGCGCACTTGGCAAGAAAGCGTATGCGGCGCAGCGCGATGGCGGTTTCAGATCAGGGCGGCCTGCATGATGTCAGACACACTGGCAGGCTTGATGCCGCAGCAGGCCAGATGGGTGAACACCACGCGCCACCAGTCATAGAGCTGGTCGAGCTGGCGGGCATCGCGCACATAAGGTGTGTGTCCGGGGCGCAGCGACGGGCTGTGGAAGGAAAACACCAGGATCGGCAGGCCATCGGCCAGCGTCAGGTCGATGCAGCGGATGGCCTCGGCCGCGGTGACGCCTTCGGGTGTGAAGGGCACGCGGTTCATCAAGCCTGCGCGGGCCATCGCCCCGCGCAGGCGCGGCACGCGCCACAGGCGGGGAAACAGCCATGGCCCCTGGCGCCGCAACACCCCGGAAAACACCGTGGTCAGCGGCAATTCCATCAGCCCGCCTTGGCGATCGACCCACCAGGGATGCAGCGGCAGCGCGGTGAAATCGGGGCCGCCCTGGCTGGAATAATCGAAATGGCTGCGCACCGAGGTATCGATCGCAATGCCCGATTCCGCCAGGATCCGCGCCGTGGCCGCCCCCACGCCATAGCGCCCGGCGCGATAGATGCGGGGCGCTTGGCCAAACGCGGCCGAGATCGTGTCGCGCAACTTGACCAGCTTGGCGCGTTCCAGCGCCGGTGGCAGATTGCCGGCAAAGCTGTTGAACACGTTCAGCTGTTCCTGGTGCGGCGGATTGACCCAGGGATGCAGCTGCACGCCGATTTCGGCGCGGCCATGGCGAACGGCATCGCCCAGCGCCATGCCCACGGCCGGATCGCTGGCGATGGGATAGTCGATCAGATAGATCGGGGCGACACCGAACCCCTCGCAAAACTGCTGGAACTTGGCGAGGCGCGGCACATGGCTCAGGCCGTGGCCGGTTCGCTCGAACGGCTTGGCCCAGTCGAATTCCTCTTCGGTGTCGACGGTAACGACGAAACGCTGCCCGAATTCGGGGGCAAAGTGCACGCGGGCATCGGGCGGGGGCGGGCGGGTGATCCGCGCCGGTGCGCCCTGGCGCTCGCCTTCGCCCCCAAGCCGCGATGGCACCGTGGTCAGCCCGCCTGCGCCGGGGTGGCGCT